>DASSBY010000095.1:0-22763 GCA_035698285.1 Fimbriimonadales bacterium
CTTAGGCATTGGCCAACTCCAAAATCTTGTTTAACTGGTCGCGAATCTGAGCCCAGTCGATATTTTCGGCAGACGTTTTTAGAGTTCTCACGAATAGCTTTTTGTCGATCGCGCGGTCGATGCACCTCTTCTCCAGACAGACGTACGCGCCGCGTCCATCGGACACAAACGGGCTGGCCGAAGGTCCGCCAACGCGTAGGAGCGCCGAGGTATTCGGCGACTTAGCTCCGCAGGCGACGCAAGTTCTAATACGTGTCTCCCGGGACATTCGCGCTATTTGCTGCCTCCGGCGCGCGCAGTTGTGTTCTCCTCGGTTTGGGACTCGCTGCGTATATCGATCTTCCATTCGGTCAGCTTGGCGGCAAGCCGCACATTTTGCCCGCCCTTGCCGATGGCAAGGCTGAGTTGGTTGTCCGGAACCAAGACGCTGGCGCTCTTCTCCGCCTCGTTGAGCTTGACGGATTGAATTTTTGCCGGGCCGAGCGCGGCCGTGATGTATGCCACCTGTTCGTCCGAGAAAGGAATGATGTCGATTTTCTCGTCGTAGAGTTCGTTCACGATCTGCTGAACGCGCGCACCGCGCTGGCCGACGCATGCGCCGACAGGATCGACTCGCTCGTCGTGGCTGCGAACGCTGATCTTGCTGCGCTGGCCCGCTTCCCTCGCAACGGCCACTATTTCGACAGTGCCAGCGGCAATTTCCGGCACTTCGATTTCAAAAAGCTTGCGCAACAGGCTCGGATGAGTTCGCGAAACGATGACGCGCGGGCCGCGAGTTTTCTGCTCTTCGTCCACCTTAAGGACGAAGCAGCGCAGGCGGTCGTTGATTCGATAGGGCTCGATGGGTACCTGCTCACGCTTGGGAAGCACACATTCGCTGCGGCCGGCGGTCAAGATCACGTCGCCGCCTTCCCTTCTGGAGACGGTAGCGGCTACGACCTCGCCAATGCGGTCGCTGAACTCTTCCATGGTCCGCTTTCGCTCCGCTTCGCGGAGCTTCTGCTGAAGGACCTGCTTGAACGTGGATGCAGCGATGCGGCCGAAGCTATCCATGGCGATTTCGACCGGAACGAAGTCGCCGATGCCTGCCTTCGGATTTCGCCTCCGAGCTTCGTCGAGGCTCATTTGGTAAAAATGATTTGTGACGACGGGCACGACTTCTTTCTCGCAAATGACGGTCATCTTCCCGCGCTCGGTATCGATGCGGACTGTGACCTCGCCGGCGGCGCCGACGTGGCGCTTATAGGCGGCAGCGAGCGCGAGCTCCGTCTCCGAGACGAGCTCCTCTACAGGAATATCCCTTTCGTGGGCCATTGTTTTTAGAGCCTGAAAGAACTCGCGATCCATAGTAATTTCACCTGCGGCGGTAATAAAAAAGGACGGCCAGAGGCCATCCCGTTTTAGTGGTCTCCTACAAATGTTGGCCTCCATTGTACCCGGAACGCCCCCTGAAGCGGTAGAATTTCGAACTAGGAAATGGCCAATCTACGCGTCCTTGTAGCCGACGACGATCCGATAATTAGGCTCGATCTAAAGCAAATGCTCCAGAACCTCGACTACGAAGTGGTGGCCGAGGCCGGCAACGGGCAGGAAGCTGTGGACTTGGCGAAATCCGTGCTGCCGGACATTTGCGTCCTCGACATCAAAATGCCGATCAAAGACGGCATCGAGGCCGTTTCGGAAATCGTCGACGTGGCCCCGGCGATTCTGCTCACGGCCTACAGCGACCGCGAACTGATCGACAAGGCTAAGGAGGCCGGCGCTTTCGCGTATTTGGTCAAGCCGTTCAAGCCGAGCGACCTACCTCCAGCCATCGAAGTTGCGGTTTCCAGGTACAAGCAGAATCAGGATCTCGCGGCCCAAGTGACCGACCTCAACGAACGTCTGGAAGCGAGAAAGGCGGTGGAACGCGCCAAAGCGGTTCTCATGGATCGGCACAACATTTCCGAGTCTGACGCTTATCGCCGAATCCAACAATCGAGCATGAACGCCCGCAAGAGCATGAAAGAAGTTGCGGACGCGATACTGCTAGCCGAGACTATCCAATGACAAAAGCAAACAAATTCGCGGTTCTCACCCTGTCGATTCTCGCCCTTTGCGGTTGCAACCAGAAGCAAACTCCTGCATCTAACAGCCTGCCCGCGAGCGATTTCAAGGTGGCGCTGCTGACTCCCAGCGCCGTTAACGACAGCGGCTGGAGCGCACTCGCCTACCGCGGTCTCGAAGCTATCAAGAACCAAATGGGCGCGCAGACCCAGAATGTCGTCGCGTCTTCGCCGCAGGACATCAAGGACGCGATGCGCTCGTACGCGCAGAAGGATTTCGACCTCGTTATCGGGCACGGCTACGAGTACAACCAGGCGGGGATCGAAGTTGGCAAGGACTTCCCCAACACGGTTTTCGTTTCGTCGAGCGGGGATAAGACCGCGCCCAACGTGGGCGCCTTTCGCTTCTACCTAGAGCAGGCGACCTATGTTCTAGGAGCTGTCGCCGCCAAGATGTCGAAAAGCGGCGTCGTCGGAATGGTCGGCGGGCCAAATGTTCCGAGCATCGAAAGCACATTCCAGGCGTTCGAAGCAGGGGCGAAGTCGGTTAAGTCAAATATCCGCGTGCTCAAGGCATACACCAACTCCAACGACGACGTCGGCGCTGCCAAGCAGCAGACGCTCGCCTTTATCGATCAGGGCGCAGACATGATCACTCATCAAGCCAACGCAGCCGCTCAAGGCGTTTTCGAGGCATGCAAAGAGCGCGGAGTTTATGCCTTCGGGACGAACAGCGACCAATCGGCGGACGGCCCGACGGTCGTCTTGGCCAGTGCGGTCATCATTGCGGAGCCCGTGTTTTTGGAGCTCGCCAAGGAGGTCCAGTCGCGGCAGTTCAAGTCGGGCGTGCGGCTTCGCGGAATGGAAGAAGGCGCCGTCAGCATCGTCTGGAACGAGAAGCTTGCCGACAAGGTGCCTAAGGACGTACGAGATTTCGCAAACTTGCAAGTTGGCCAGATAACCACGGGCCAAGTCAAGGTTCCGAAGCTTGACTTCTAGCGCGACTGTCGAGCCGATAATCGCGGCAAGGCGACTGGTCAAGCGATATGGGCGATTCGTCGCGCTCGACGGGGTGGACGTAACCCTTTATCCAGGCGAAATCCATGTCGTGCTCGGCGAAAACGGCGCGGGCAAGTCCACTCTGGTATCTCTCCTTTCCGGCGCCCTAAGACCGGACGAAGGCGAAATCTTTGTCAGACGGGAATCGGTCGACTTGCGCAGTCCGAGAGACGGCAAGAAGGCGGGGATTGAGATCGTGCATCAGCATTTCGCGCTCGTTCCAAGCTTCACGGTCGCCGAGAACTTGGCTTTGGCCTCCGCCGAACGCACGGGCGGCGTGTTAAATGTTGGCCGCGAGGCTTCGAAAGCCCTTGAGGCAGCTGCGGACCTTGGATGGGATCTACCCGCCGAAGAAGCAGTCGGCCGCCTCGGAGTCGGAGAACAGCAACGGGTCGAGATTGCAAAGGCCCTCGCCGGCGGCGGGGCGGCGATTCTGCTCGATGAACCAACGTCGACGCTAACGCCGGGCGAAGTTCAAGATCTGTTTCGTATTCTCCGGCTTGCAAAAGGCAGCGCGAGAGCTATCGTCCTGATCACCCACAAACTCGACGAGGCGCTTGCGATCGCGGATCGGATAACGGTTCTTCGCAAAGGCAAGGTCGTCGTGACCACGGAGGCCGAGGGAATCGCGCCGGCGCAAATCGCGCGATGGATGGTAGGACAAACGCCGCCGGAACTGCAGAAGGAGGCCGCACCGCTCGACGGCGAGATCGTCATCAAAGCGTCCGGCGTAGCGGTTTTGGGCGACCGCGGCCGATCGGCGGTCGATGGTGCGAGCTTAACGGTTCGAAAAGGGGAGATATTCGGTATCGGCGGCGTGGATGGCAACGGACAGCTCGAACTTGCTGAGGCACTGGTCGGGATTAGGCCGGTTAGCGGAGGTACGCTGGAAACCGAACAGCGGCCGGCGTATATTCCACAAGACCGGCATCGTGACGGTCTGGCCCTGGGCATGTCCGTGCAAGACAACCTACTGGTCGAAGGCCATCGGCTCCCGGCGCTGCGGCGCTTCGGCCTCTTTCTGGCCGGAGCGGTCCGGGCGTGGTGCGAGACGCTTGTCGCGAAATTTCAAATCAAGACCTCGGGCCTCGACCAACCCGCCGCCTCACTGAGCGGAGGGAATCAACAGAAGATCGTCGTCGCACGCGCGCTAGCATCTGAGCCTGCGGCGATCGTCGCGATGGACCCGACGCGTGGCCTCGACGTGCAGGCGACGGCTTACGTGCATCGCACGCTCCTAGACGCGAGCAGGCAGGGGGCGGCGATCGTGCTCTTTTCAACAGATCTGGACGAACTTGCCGCACTTGCTGGCCGATCAGCTTTCATGAGTGGAGGCAGACTGAGAGAAGGCGGCGATGTCGCCGAGATGATCGGCGGACGGTCTTGAAGACCTGGCTGATCGTTCCCCTAGGCCTCTTGGCGATCCTTGTCCTAACGCTTTTCGCATTTCAACTTCCCGTGGGCGAATCGCTGAAGCTCCTCTTTGAGGGGGCTTTCGCCGACAAATATGGCGTCCATCGAACGATCCTCAAGAGCGTTCCCTTAATTTTGATCGCTCTCGGTATTGTCGTCGCCTGGCGCGCGGGCGTTTTCAATATCGGCGGCGAAGGACAGCTTTTGGTTGGAGTCAGCGCTGGCGCGGCCGTTGCGCACATCTTCGCAGGCCAAGGCTGGTTCTTTCAGGTTTTCATTCTTGTCGTGTGCATGCTTGCGGCAGGCGCGTATGCGGGAATCGCGGCTTGGCTGTACGCCGCGCGGGGGGTTAACGTCGTGATCAGCACGATCCTTCTCAATTTCGTCGCGATCTATCTCGTTAATTATTTGGTGCGCGGCCCGCTGCAGGAACCCACGAAGGCCATTCCGCAAACGGCGACGCTTGCCCCCGCAGCCATGTTTCCGGTTCTGGATCGGCAAACAGGGCTTCATGCAGGCATTTTCGTCGTGCCCATTGCGGCTTTACTAGTCTGGCTTTGGATTCAAAAATCTCCGAGCGGCTTCCGGCTGCGACTCGTCGGGCAGAATCCGAACGCGGCTCGGGCGGCGCGAATACCCGTTACGAGAGTTAGCGTCATGGCGCTTGTTTGGAGCGGCGCCCTTTGCGGGCTGGCCGGGGGGATCGAATATCTCGGCGTGAGTGGATATCTTTTCGATAAGTTTTCACCCGGCTGGGGTTTTCTCGGCATCCCGGTCGCACTGCTCGGTGGGTTGAATCCCTTCGGGGTCGTTTTGTCCGGCCTCTACTTTGGAGCCCTCTTTGCCGGCTCGCGCAACTTGGAGGCTTTTGGGTCGGCTTCGAGTTCGCTCGTGTTCGCCATGCAAGGCGCTGCAGTTTTGGGATTCGTCGCTTTGAGCGAATACGTCCGCGCGCGCTCGATTCGAGGTGCCGCATGAGCGCGGTTCCGGGGCTCATCGGCGCGACCCTTTCGCTCGGGACGCCGCTGGTCATCGCTGCTGCGGGCGAGGTCATCGCGGAGCGCGCCGGCGTAATCGATATCGGTCTCGAGGGAACGATGCTGGCTTCCGCGTTCGCAGGTTTTTACGTCAGCGAAGTGACGGGCAATCCCTGGCTTGGCATCCTGGGCGGCATCGCTGCTGCTTTGGCGCTGTTCTTCGTGGCCGCGCATTTGATATTGCGCCAAGCCGCAGACCAGGTCGTGGTCGGCACCGGCATCAACCTTTTCAGCCTCGGCGTTACCGGGTGGCTTTTCGTCGTCCTCGTTGGGAAGACGGGAAAGCTTGCATCCGTTCCAACCATTCCCAAAACGGCGGGTGCGCTGGCCCTAAATCCCCTCATGATCGCCGCAGTCGTCTTCGTGTTTTCGTCCTGGTTTTTGCTGAAAAAGACGCGCTGGGGGTTGGCGGCTCGCGCTGCGGGCGAGGCTCCCTTTGCCGCCGAGGCGGCCGGCTATTCCGTGATCCGGCTGCGCTTCCAGGCGATGCTTTACGCGGCGTTCCTCGCCGGGATTGCTGGCGCGTATTTGAGCCTAGCCCAGACGAGCTCCTTCGCAGAGAATATGACCGAGGGCAGGGGTTTCGTCGTCATCGCAGCGGTCACCTTCGGCCGGTGGACTTCGGTCGGCTCGGCGCTGGCATGCCTGCTGATTTCGTTCGCCTACGGAGTGAAATACCTTACGCTCTCGCTGGGACTCGCCATTCCGTCGCAGCTTTTCGATGCTCTGCCATACTTGTTAGCGCTGGCGGTGCTCGCCGCCGCGGGCCGCGGCGGCATCGCGCCCGCCTCGCTGGCCGTGCCTTATCGACCGAAATGAAGCTAACACGCCGAACCACATTTTCCAGCGGGCACCGATACTGGCGAACCGACCTGTCGCCTGAACAGAACAAGGCCTTGTTCGGAAAATGGGCCTCCCCCTACAATCACGGACATAACTATGTGTTGGACGTTTCGTTCACCGGCCGAATAGACCCAGCGAGCGGCATGGTCATCAATATCAAGACGCTCGATCGTAAAATAAAAGAGAATGTTATTGCACTTGTCGACCAGAAAAGCCTTAGCGATGAAGTCGATTTTTTCGGGACAAATCCTTCCTCGACCGAGAACGTCGTTCGCTTCGTCGAAGAGAAGCTCGGAGAACTGCCGGAAGGCGTCGTTCTATCGGGCATACGCGTTTATGAAACGCCGTTGCTTTTCGCCGAAAAGGGAGAAGGGAGCGAAATGAACTTAACCCGCGTCTACGAATTTTCCGCGTCGCACCGACTTAATGTTCCCGCTATGTCTCACGAGGAGAACATAGAGTTATTTGGGAAGTGCAACAACCCCGCGGGGCACGGACACAATTATATTTTGGAAGTGACTGTTTCCGGGGTTCTAAACAAAGAAACGGGAATGATAACGGACATCGAAGTCCTGGACGAGGCCGTCCGGCGCGAAGTTGTGGATCGATACGACCACAAACATCTCAACGAAGATATTCTGGAGTTTCGAGGCACAAACCCCACGACCGAGGTTTTGACGAAGACGATCTGGGAGCGCTTATCGGCAAGCCTTCCGGCCAAGCTGAAGCGAGTCGTCGTTCGGGAAACGGCGCGCAATTTTTTCGAATACAGCGGTGAAGACGAATGACATTGGAAGAAAGCTATCGAAACATATTGACGGAAGTTGGCGAAGACCCGGATCGCGAGGGCCTTTTAAAGACGCCCCACCGGGCCGCAGACGCGATGCGCTATATGACAAGCGGCTACAAGCAGTCTCTTAGCGAGCTCGTAAACGGCGCGATATTTCAGGAAGAGGTCGATGATATTGTCGTCGTGCGGAATATCGAATTTTTCAGCATGTGCGAGCATCACTTGCTTCCATTTTTTGGGTTCGCACACGTGGCATATTTGCCGAAGGGCAAAATCATCGGAATTAGCAAAATTGCCCGCATCGTAGATATGTTCGCTCAAAGGCTGCAGGTTCAGGAGCGGCTTACGCAGCAGGTTACGAATGCCGTCGAGGAGGCGCTGCATCCCGTCGGCGTGGCATGCGTCATCGAGGCGAAACATCTTTGCATGATGGCGCGGGGCGTTCGGAAGCAGGATTCCAACGTTTCCACAAGTCATGTAACCGGAATCTTCCGCGACTGCCCGATGACGCGCAAAGAATTTTACGATCTTATTAAAGAGCGGCATTACGCGTAATGGTCTGCGTTATGACCGGAGCAACCGGTGGCATAGGATGCGCCGTTGCTGAAGAGCTGGCAAGGCGCGGTGCAAAGTTGGTCGTGTCCGGGAGAAATTCGGAAAAACTCGACAAGCTTCGCCTATCGACCGGCGGCATAGCAGTCGCTGGGGATGTAACGGCCGAGGGCTTCGCAGAAAAACTGTTCTCGATAGCTCCGGAGGGCAACTTGTCCGCGGTTTTCGCTGCAGGCAGCGCGCACTTCGGGCCGACGCTGCAAATGTCCGAAAGTGGTTGGAAGGAGATTATCGAGACAAATCTTTGTGGGCTTTATCGATGCTGCCTCGGCGCGATCGCGGAAATGATGCGCAGGGGCGGTGGGCACGTAATTGCAGTTCTTAGCATTGCGTCCGTTCATCCTTTTCCTAATTCGGCTGCGTACGTCGCGTCGAAATTTGGCGGCCTCGGGCTCGTTAAGTCGCTTGCCGCTGAGTTTCGCGACAAGGGTATACAATTCACCGCGTTTATGCCCGGCAGCACGGATACCGAGCTTTGGAGCGGGGAGGAATCACCTAGAAAAAAAGATATGCTGGTGGCCGAGGACGTGGGAATAGCGATTGCCGACATATTGTTTTCGAAATCGAAAGGATATTACGACGAAGTGCTTTACATGCCGCGGAAGGGAATTTTATGAACGTAGGAATTGTCGGCACCGGCGGAATGGGCCGCGTTCATGCGCGACAGTACTCGAAAATGCCAGAGATCGAGCTATTTGCTTTCGATTCGGACGCGGATCGAGCCGCGGCTTACTCTGAGGCGACCGGGGCGATATTGGTCGATTCTTATGAAGACCTTTTGCAAAGCGTGGATGCGATAGATATTTGCCTGCCAACGCATTTGCATTTGGAATTCGCTTCGCAGTCACTCCGCTCCGGTAAACCGACCCTATGCGAAAAGCCGATGTGCCGCTCAGTCGCCGAGGCGCGCGAGCTTGCACTGCTCGTGAAAGACCTTGGCGTTCCCTTCATGCCGGCTCAGGTTGTCCGGTTCTTTCCGGAGTTTAGGAAAGCCCATGATTTAGTGACGTCGGGAGCAATTGGGAGGCCGGCTGCCATCCGAACGCGGCGATGTGGGAGGCATCCGCAGGGCGCCGGCGGGTGGTTTGCGAACAGGGAGCTTTCGGGAGGCGTCCTTTTGGACCTAGCGATCCACGATTTCGATTGGATCCGATGGACCTTCGGCGAGGTCGAGCGGGTCTTCTCCCAGACTCTTCCCTTCTCCGACGGCTTGGCAATCGACTATTCGCTGACCACCCTGACGCTTGCGTCCGGAGCGATCGCTCATGTCGAGGGAAGCTGGGCTGACCCCGCCGGCTTCCGCGCGGCTTTCGAAGTCGCAGGCAGCGAAGGATTCTTCGAATACGACAGCAGGCTCTCGGTGCCCTTGCGGACCACGACGGCGAGCGGCTCGGCGATCGAGAGCCCGATGCTGCCCTCCGACGATCCGTATTTCTTGCAGATTGGCGGGTTTTTGGACGGGATTGCCACGGGAATCATGCCCGTCACCGCCGAAGACGGCATGCAGGCCGTGGCTATCGCCGAGGCGGCCATCAATTCGGCTAAGACAGGCCTGGCGATAGAGCCGAGGAGGAACTGAGCGAACCGGGCAACCCGGTTCGGCAGTCTTAACAGGCAGTGAAAGTTTCTCCTTCACTCTTCCCCGTCCTCGCCTTTATCGCTCTTTGCAACGCCTCTGTGGCTGCGCGGTGGGCGGTTACGGCGAACCGCGTCTTGCAGTGGGACGGCAAGCCGTACGTACCCTTTGGCTGGCGCGTTCCTGCGGACAAGCTGGACGCGGCCGCAGCAACCGGCGTCAAGGATGCGCTCATCGAGCTGACCTTGGCTTCGGATTGGAAATCCGTTCTTGAAAATGCCGAGAAACACGGGCTGCACTACTTGATCGATGTTTCGGATCCAGCGCCGAAGGCGCCCGCCTTCATCATCGATCCGGCGGCCTATCGCATCGAAAATGTGGCGAAAGATTCGGTGCACACGATCTCCGTTCCTAACGGCATCAGTGTTTTTTATCTCGTGCTTACTACGCCGGATTACGCCGTTGCGAACAAGGGGTGGGCGGAAGTCGTCGACGGCAAAGCGACAATAACTTTGAACGAACCAACGGGCACGTTCGCCCTGCTGATTTATCCCAAACTCAAAGAGAGCAGGCTCACGGACTATTGGGAAGGCTTCGACGTGCGAAGGGATGATTTCTTGGCGAAGCTGATCGCCGCAAAGGCAGGGACAGGGCTGCGCGGCGTGGTTAGCCCGCTCGGTAAGGCCGAGCTTTGGACTCCGCCAGTGCCGCGATATGTGCCGGATTCAACGATGTTCCGGATCGAATTTGCGGCGTATTTGGAATCGAAATACAAAAACGTTGCCGATTTGGAAAGAGCTTGGAAACTCCTGCGGCCGAATTTGACGGATTTCAATTCCGCAGCGCGGCTAATTCCACTTTTCGGATCGAACCGGGGCGTGGACAGCTTGTACGATCCCGTAAATGACGTGATGGTTTACGCGACCAGATACCAAAATCCATATTGGGACGATATGCAAGCCGTCATCGGAGATGCCGCTGTGCGCAGAACCCGGAGGCTCGCGCGATCGATATCCGATATCGTCGACGTTCCGGTCGTTTTTGAGTGGAACGGGTGGTCGCCGATTTACGACACCCGGCAACCTTCGGGAAACGGCTTGGGCATTTCTGCGATCGGCCTCGGACATCAGGCTTTGGAAAACAATGCGGCATCAGCGGCCGGGAGCGCGCTGGCCTGGAAAGCTCAGCGATGGCTCGTGGCGACCGACGTTTCGGCGGGCGAAATGCCTTTTCCAAACGAGCAGGCGCTGCGCGACGTCGTGAGCGACTTGGTTGGCCTTGGCACGAAGGGCTGGTTCGTTAAATGGTCGGGCGGATCGGAAGCTCCGTGGGTTAAGGCTATGGCGGCCGAGGCGGCGACCAGCGATATTGTGTCGCGATCTCCAAAGGCGATCTTTTATCCGGAGAACGCGCGCTTTCCGGCCAATACCATGGAGCTTCCGGGCGGCGTTTGGTGGCTGCCCACACCCGTTTCCGGAAACCGACTCGACTTGGGGCCGGAATATGAGGCGTATCGAATCAAGAGCGAGTTCGCAGATTATATAGCGCTTTGGCGACTGGGAGAGCCGAAAAAGGTAAAGCTGCGCTTTACGGACGCGGCAGGAGCAACAATTACGACGTATGACGGACGCCCCGTCGAATCGAAAGTAATTCGAGGGGGACTGGAGCTTACGCTCGATAATATGCCCCTCATTATCGAAGGCACCGATGAGATTCCGATACCGGAAGACTCGGTGGACCTCCTCCGCGCGGACCACAAATCGCTGGCAGACGAAGCGCGTAGACGTGGGATGCAAATAGGAAATCAGCTATTTATTTTTGAGGACGCGTACCGATCGTTCGATCGAAATCCCGGAGCTTCCTTCGCGAAAATGACGGCCGCTTTAAAGGAGCTCGAGGTCAAGGTCGCGCCGTACATTTGGATCGAAGGCGAATCGGCCCCGGAGGCGAACTTCAGCGAAATGGCGAAGGACCCAGCCGCTTCTTCCGAAAGGGCGCTTGTCCTGGATACGCCGTTGAAGCCCGAGTCCGGGAGCTACTTCGCCACCTACAAATTCACGGTCGACTTGGATCAGGCCGTTATGGACGTATGGCTAGCTGCGGATGTCCCCGAAAAGCTCCGTTCGCAAATAAAGATCGGCATCGGTGGGACGAACTTGGCGATGCCGGGTACGCCCCAAAGCAGCTACGGGGACGGTTTCGGATGGTACAACCTCGGCAAGCTGAACCTGTCCTCCGGAAAATATGTCCTAACGATAAAGATCCCTGCGAGCGCCCCGCTTTACCGCATGCGCATCGACGCGCTGCTGCTTACGCCGCTCCCCTTTACGCCCGCAGGTCCTCGGATGCCGCGCTACGTGCCGGGCTTTTAGCGTTTCCAAAGTAGAATCCCCTTTAGATGACGTTCCAAGACTTGATCTCCAAGCTCAACGACTATTGGTCGGCGCAGGGCTGCCTGATTTTGCAGCCATACGACGTGGAGGTGGGGGCGGGCACGATGCACCCGGCGACCGTCTTCGGCTCGCTCGGCCCGAAGCCGTGGAACGTGGCATACGTCCAGCCTTCGCGTCGGCCGGCTGATGGGCGCTACACGCGCAACCCCATGCGAAACCAGCGTTATTACCAGTATCAGGTTATCCTGAAGCCAAGCCCGGACGACATTGTGGACATGTATATGGGGTCGTTGAACGCCATCGGTTTCGACGTCCAGAAAAATGATGTGCGTTTAGTGGAAGATGACTGGGAATCGCCGAGCATGGGAGCGAGCGGCGTGGGTTGGGAAGTTTGGATCAATGGCGCAGAGATTACGCAGTTCACATTTTTTCAGCAGATGGGGGGCATCGAGCTCGACCCGATTTCCGTGGAAATAACCTACGGTCCCGAGCGGCTTTGCGTAATGCTGGACGAGGGAGCTTCATTTTGGGAAGACCTCGAATGGGGCAACGGCGTTTCATACCGAGAAGTAAATTACGACTTGGAATTACAGCATAATATTTACAACTTCGAACTAGCGGACGTCGCCGTTTTGACAAAGCTTTTCGACATTTACGAAGCTGAAAGCAAGCGAGTTGTCGAGACACGGGTTGGTTTCTCGGAAGAACTCGGCAGATTCACGGCCGGCGTCGAGAATGGCGCAATGAGGCTGCCCTACCCGGCATTCGATCTTGCCTTGAAATGTTCGCACGTTTTCAACCTTTTGGATGCGCGCGGAGCCCTTTCGTCCTCGGAGCGCGCTGCCTACATAAATAGAATTCGCGCGCGAGCCCGGGCCTGCTGCCGCGCTTATGACGAGGCGGTGCGGGAAAAGGCGGGGGCCGTCTCTTAGGCGCGCGGCCCCATGGTGAAAGAAACGGTCGCGTCGGCGCTCGCCGGCATGCCGAATCTGCGGATTATTCGAAGGCCGTACGATCCGGAGGATGATATTAGCTTCGCAAATAGCCCCGCACCGGCGGAGGACGCGGAAATTGTCGAGGGGGATAGCCTTTCGGCTTTTCAGGTTCCTGCCGCGGACGAAAGCCGGTTCACGCATTTTACGGATGGCGTCCAGAAAAGTCGGCCGGCGTTTTTCGACGGTCAGCTGCCAGGGTATTTCGCGGCGCTCGGCGCGTCGATAATGCGGCGGGTGGATCGGATGCTCCTCGAGAGCACGAATTACGTCTCCTTGTCGGCAATCGTTGCGCCCGCTGAATCTGAGACACTTCCCCGCCTGGCTCACGCCGGGTTCGAAGTTCGTCCGACGGAGGCAGAAGCGGGGTCGGGGATGTCCGGACTCGCGGAAGCCGTGAAAACGAAGATCAGCACATTACGGAACGAGATGGAGGATCGCATCCGCGTCGATTGGCTGCGAATGAACAGTGATGGGTGGCTGCTGGCAGACGGCGGAATAGCTTCGTCAGCGGCGGCCGTGCTGGAAAATCGCAAGATCGTCGGCGTCGTAAAATCGCACAACAAGCAGTATTTCGCCAGTCGGCAGGCCGCAGACGTCGTGCTCAACCTTCGGGCAGGAGAGAGGTCATCCGTCTTCGTCGCGCGGCGCGGCAGCTTGGGCCGGGACGTAGTTTATTCTTGGTATTTGCGCCTCGTCGAAGACATGAATGAGTCGCCGGCTTTTGGCCTTGTTCGCGTGGAGCTGCCGTTTGTCGATGAGAGCATCGGCTCGGCGGACGAAGTGAGCGGCTGGCTGCTCGCGGAGAGGGCGCCGCTTTCGCTTCCGGATCGCAGGTACGACCGGATGCTCTATCCCATTCGATGCGTGGAGCAGTATTTGAAGGCGCTCTTGCCAAGCGACAGCGCGATGAGCGCGATCGTGGGCGCAATCTAACCGCGAGCTATTGCGTTCTAACTTCGATAGTCCAATCGACGATATCGAGGCTGGGATCGTCGACGTCGCCCTCAGGCTCGTTTTGCATGTCGGAGTTGCGGTAAATGCGCGGGCCGGTGGTGTCGATTGTAATGTAGTCATCGATCGAGCCGGGATCGCGTGAGTCGCCGAGAGCGTCCCAATGTTTGGGACCGTGGTCGTTCGGATCGGTGATGACGCGATCCATCGTGAGAAGATTAATTTGCAGCGCGCGAATTTGCAGCGCATCGTTGGGATTGGGTCTAAGCTGCGTCGCGTCGATTTCGAATTCAAGAAAATTATCGTCCGGTCCCGGCGTCGTGAAACTGATTGGGATCCCGGTTTGGAAATAGGTCAGTAGTGTCTGGTCCACAAATTTGAAGACCGCATATCCGCCGTTCGGCTGAAAACCGTCGTAGCGGATGAAATGCGTGGCCTTGCCGGCCACAAAGCCGTTGCCCCAAGGCGGTGCGATAACCGGGAGAGGGCCACCGTGCTCCCCGGTGATGTCGTCCGCGTCGTTGATGGCGAAAATGTACACGTAGTTCGGATTCACGGGGGCGGCGAGGCGGATGACGAATCGGAACCGCTTGGTGAACACGCCCCCGCCACCTTCGGGGAACTTGGCGCAGCCGAAGACGAACGCTAGAAGCAGGCCGAAGACCGCCGTTCGGAACATGCCCCATTTTAGCGTGTAGCGCAGCCATCCTGGCTGCGTGTTCACATTTGCGCAGGCAGGATGCCTGCGTTACACTGGTATGCTCTTCGGGGCGGGCCCGTAGCTCAGGGGTCAGAGCGGGCGGCTCATAACCGCTTGGTCGCAGGTTCAAATCCTGCCGGGCCCACCAGGTAAAATTCTCTTCTAAGAGGCACAAAAGCCAGTTTCCGCTAGGGGAGCCCGCAAGGGCTGAGAGTCCCAGATTTTGGGAGACCCTTGAACCTGATCCGGGTGATACCGGCGTAGGAAAGCGGGCGGAGTCATTTATTGGAGCCGTTCCGCAATGGAGCGACTTCGCCTTCGCAAAGGAGCAAATAAATGAAACTTCGCAAAGCGTTCACGTTGATCGAACTACTTGTGGTTATCGCCATTATCGCAATCCTCGCGGCGATCTTATTCCCTATTTTTTCGGCGGCTAAAGAAGCTGCCAAGCGCATAACATGCCTGAGCAATTGCAAACAGATTGGCGAGGCCCTCCAAATGTATCTTGGCGATAATAACGGCGTCTTTCCGATCTTCTATGCCTACATGTCTCAACCGCCATCGGGCCAGGAAGGCCATAAAGGGGTGGAAACGCAACTTTACGCCTATTCTGGCGGAAAGGATGTCTTTCGATGTCCTTTGGATTTTGGCGGCCCCTACGTCGGAGTCGACGTTCCCGGTGCAAAGAGCTACTGGCAAGCCTACGGCAGCAGTTACCGATTTACGAAATGCATGTTCTCGGTAGTGGCCGACGAGTCCAGCGGAAATAACGTGCCCTACGATTACACGGCGATCGTGTCGGAGTCGATGGTTTCGTCCCCGTCCGAGACCCGGATAATTCGCGACGAGATGTTTCCGATATTCGATACGAAAAATGTCCAGGACGCCTGCGACCGGTACGGCTACGACTGTCCGCCGCCTTACAACTACTACCAGCGCTGGCATGCCTCCGGCGGTAATATGATATTCGCCGACACGCATGCGAAGAACGTCTCGGGTACCGCGAATTTCGACAACGCGGTGATCGATCCTGAGGGCCATCGAACCGGCGACATTGCGCCCGACGGAGGCACCTACTACTGGGCCTGTGACTAGGCCGTGCAGGTAAAATCTTCTACCGCGAATGCCGTACATCCCTCACACCGACGCCGATCGAGAACGCATGCTCAAGACCATAGGTGTCGGCAGCCTCGACGACCTGTTTCGCGAGATCCCTGCGAACCTGAGGGTGAACGGCGAGGTTGACATCCCCGCATGGCTCGACGAGCATGCCATCGGCAAAGCCCTTGGCGAAATCGCGAGTAAGAACCGATCACTCGACCAAACCGTCAGCTTTCTCGGGGCCGGAATATATGAGCACTATATTCCCAGCATCGTGATAGAGTTGATAAGCCGGGGCGAGTTCTTGTCCGCGTACACGCCCTACCAGCCTGAAGTTAGCCAGGGATATTTGCAGACCATTTACGAATTTCAATCGATGGTCTGCGCCATAACGGGTATGGACGTTTGCAACGCGAGCATGTACGATGGTGCAACGGCTCTGGCCGAAGCCGCCGTGATGGCTCACGGAGTGACTGGGCGCGACAAAGTCGTAATGTCCGACTCGATCCATCCGCATTACAAAGACTGCGTTCGCACACTGGCGGCAGGGATCGGAATCGAAGTGGAAGAAGTTCCTGCGGCAGTTGCTCATGAACGGCTGGACAAGGACGTGGCATGCGTTCTCTTCCAATATCCGGACTTTTACGGCCGCATCCTCGACCCGCGGCATCTAATTCGCGAAGCGCACACGCACGGCGCCCTGGCCATCGCGGCCTGCGAACCAATCTCCCTCGGAGCCATAGAGCCGCCAGGAAAAATGGAATGCGATGTCGTTGTCGGCGAGGCCCAGCCGATGGGCGTTCCGATGGGCTACGGCGGTCCGATGGTGGGATATTTTTGCGTGCGCCGCGCGCTCGTTCGCGCTATTCCCGGCAGGATCGTCGGCAGAACGCATGACAAGGAAGGCCGCCGTGGGTTTGTCATGACGCTTCGCACGCGCGAGCAGGATATTCGCCGCGAAAAGGCTACCAGCAATATTTGCACGAACCAGGCACTCATGGCTCTGTGCACGACTGTTTGGATGGCAGCTCTGGGCAAGGGCGGACTTAGACAAATTGCCGAGGCATCGGTGCAGAAAGCACATTACGCCGCGCAGGAACTTTGCAAAATTGCCGGAGTTTCTCTTGCGTTCACCGAGGCGCCTTTCGCGTTTGAGTTTGCGGTGGATTTAGGACGTGACGCGGCGGCGATTCGAGACGCCTTGCTCGACAAGGGGATTCTCGCCGGCCTGCCGCTTGGAGATTTCCGCTCAGATATGAAGAACCTCCTGCTCGTAGCGGTTACGGAAGTTCGGACAAGGCAGCAAATCGATGACTTCGTCCACCAAATTGGGCAAGCGCTGAACTAAATTGGCAAACAACCACCACGATCTAGGCTCTGCTGCACACCGGCTCGAAGACGTTCCTTCTATCGTAAAGCAAAACATCGAAAAGCTTCACGAGCACCGCATGGAGCTGCGCCGGCAAATGGGTCCTTGGGAGCGCATGGCGCACAAAATATCGGACTACTGCGGAACGACGCAATTCGTCCTTTTCAATGCGATTTTTTTCGCTGGTTGGATTATCCTAAATACGCGGATCGGCGGTATGCCTGCGTTCGATCCTTACCCGTTCGGAATGCTGACGATGGTCGTCTCACTCGAAGCGATTTTCCTGTCTCTGTTCGTTCTCCTTACGCAAAACCGCATGCAGCAAGCAGCCGACCGCGAGAGCGAACTGGACTTGCAAGTCAATCTCTTGACCGAACATGAACTAACGCGCGTCCTTATCGCGGTCGACCGGATCGCACAGAAATTAGGCGTCGACCTTCCGGTGGATTCGGACCAAACGGAGCTGGAGACCGAAACGAGGGCCGAAGCCGTTATGGAATCGATCGAAGAAGAGGCCGAAAATGGCCCCAGCTAATCCATGTCTTTCCAATTCATCGCGGCGTTGAACAGAAGCTCGTAACTGCCGCAAGTCTCCATTCGCCACATAGGATTTATCGCGAACATCAGAATGTGCCCCTTGCCGAGCTTGCAGCTGGCCACTGCGGCCGTTCCCGCAAGCTGATTGCCGTTCTGCAGCATTCCGCTGATAAGCAGATTCTCCTCCTTGGCAAATCGAACGAGGATCTTCGGGCGTGGCGCGTTCGATCCAAAGGACGGCGATTCAGCATCGCCCTCTTTTGACTTTGCTTCATAAGGGCCCCTTCCCTGCACGACGTCTTTGTCGCCGGGGCCGCCACGGCGGGATGGCCCCATATCACCGCCACCGCCAAAATTGCCGAAGAAAAAGCCGCCGCCGCCGGTCGTCAGCAAGGGGCCGCTGTCGAAATAAACGCCGAAGGATTTAGCGTATCCCGCCGTAACCGGGCTCTTATCATCGGCATTTTCGACGAGAAAGACGCCGCCCGGTGCCTGCAAGCCGCTTGGCCGAGTTACAGAAAGGCCGCGAGCGAGCCCGAACGTAATCGGTACCTCGCTGGAGCTGCCCACCGTCACGAGTAGTCCGCCTTCATCGACAAAGTCGCGAAGATTCATAACTCCCTCGAGCTCGAAGCCCCCGCGAATGTCTTCGATGCTGTCGGGACCGCCTATATTCTTGAATCCCGGCAGCTGCATCCACGGAATCGGCTCACTGCCTTCCACGCCGTGCAGCCAGCTTTGCGCGCCGCCCACGGGCGGAAGAATAATTACGTCGTAAATGTCCTTCAGTTTCCGCGTATCGCGGATTTTTTGCAAGGGAACGTATTTGTATGGTATTCCGAGCTGGTCGAGAGCGATCCGGTACCAACCGTCGTTTTGCGTGTTCTGCCAGTTGTGGACGAGGGCAATCCTGGCAGCGCTCGTTTCCCGCATGGCGACCTTCGGCGTCGCGCCGGCACGCGCTCCTTCGATTCCGAGGCGGTCGATTTCTTTCATCGCCTTGCCCACGTCGCCATCGATAATCACCGATCCTGCGGGCCAATGCGCGAGTTTGAAATCAAAATCGTCTTTGGCGTAATACATTTTCGCATTTGGCAGCGCGTAGCGAAGCTGCACCATTGAAAAGTCAGCGATGTTTGGGATGACGACGCATTTATCGCCCGACGAGAATTTGGTAGGCTCGATCGCAGCATTTTCCGCAGGGGACATCGGGGCATCGAGGATCTTGACGTCGGTGCACCGGACGGTTTGGACATTGAAAAGTGGGCCGAGCGTCCACCCCGTATCGTCGTATGGAGCCGGATCGCTCGCGCTGTAGAACTGTTTGTCGAGAAGCATATCCGCCATGCGGCTATAAGGCTGATCCATCCTGACGACGTATGAGCCGGCGTCGAACTCGCCGTCTTCCGTTTTCGCCTTCTTGTCCAATTTCTGAATTTCGACGCCCTGCCTGCGCAATAAATCGAGAAGCGAACGCTGCTGCGCGATGCGCTTTTCGGAAGAGGGAAAAACGTAGGCAGCGGGGCCCTCCGCGCGAGCTTTCTGGATGCTTCGCTGGGTCTTTAAAAGATAATTGTGCAGATATTTATCTTTATTTACGGCAACGTTGTGGAGGCCCAATAAGAGGGCGCTTTCCTGCAAATTGATGTTGTTGCGGATGCTCCAGCGAACCTTGTCAAAAGGTGGATTCGGCCGATACCATTGCCTATCCGTATCGCCGGCGCTGCGCACGGCCGTGTCTGCTCCGCCGCCGCCGAACGTCTCGTAAAACCTGCCGATCGCATTGTGGCCGTTAGCAGCATAGAATGCGTAGTTCGGAGCCCAGCCGTCGTAAAATCCATGCGTCCAGACGCCGGGGACGCCGCGCTTGGTCATTTCATCGACTTCGTTGTACGCGAGAATATGCCATTCGTCGATGGTGATGGGGTCGAGCCAGGAATTGTAGGGTCCGGTACCCGTGGAAATATAAAGATAGGGTTCGCTTTCGTGCAGATCGTGCAAGACCTGTGGGTGGAAGTCGAGCCACGTCTTCATGAGGTTTTTGCTCATGGCAAGCGACAATGCCATCCCGTCGCGATTGTCATCATGCGAGACGTATTCTCCCCAATAAATGAGGGGGATCGGCGGCTTCTTTGGATTTTGCTTGCGATAATAGTAGGTATCGACATAGCGGTCCCGGCCATCCGTCTCCAAAACGGGCGTCATCATGACGAAACTATTCTTGCGTATGTCTTGGATAAACGGCGTGTCCTCGACGACGAGCCGATAGGCCAGTTCCATCAGCATTTCCGGGCTGCCGCTTTCGGGGCTGTGCATTGCGCCGGTTGCCCAATAAAACGGAAGTGCCTCATCTACGAGGCTGTCCGCATTTTCGACCTTGCGCGGATCGCTCAATTTTCGCGTAAGGTCTTTGTAATGATTCAGCTGCGCCATGTTGGCCTCGTCGCTGATGACCCCGACGACCATTTCGCGCCCACCCTCGCTCCTTCCCATCGAGAAAACCTTAATGCGCGGCGAGGCTTTCTCCAATTCGCGCAGATATCTAGCGCAGTCGGCGGAATAAGTTAGTTTGTTCGGCGTTCCGATTACATAGCCGAGGACCTTGTCAGGAGCCGGCACGGTGTCGCTCGCCGGCAAATGGTCGACGAGCTCCGTCAGGAAGAACGGCTCGGTCGTATATTCTTTGATTTTCGCCGTGTAGTCGGCATCATCGTCGGCTAATGCGGCGGCGAAGGTGAGGGCGAAGGTGGCCGCGAGGATTGAGCGCATGCACGTATTGTGACGCTTCGCGCCTCGACCGTGCGCGACTAACTAAAAGGCAGTTTCGCGGCAAGTGCCCCCTCATGAGCCAGCAGCCATTCCTTGCGCTCCAGGCCGCCGCCATATCCGGTAAGCGATCCGTCTGCTCCGATTACTCGATGGCAGGGGATGACGATTGCGATCGGGTTTCGTCCGTTGGCCGCACCGACCGCGCGTGGCGACCCACCAACGGTTGCCGCAATCTGGCCGTAGCTTCGCGTGCTGCCTGCAGGGATCTTCAGGAGCTCGCGCCACACGGCAAGCTCGAAAGCCGTGCCTTTGGGAGCCAGCGGGAAGTCGCGAAAGGCTCCGAAATCGCCGCTCCAGTAGGCTTGGAGAGCGTTCACGACTGAATCGAGCAACTGGGACGGCTCGCCGTCCGCAACGTCGTTTCTGGCAAATAGTAACTGCTCCAAGCCGGTATCGCCGCCTTTCAGGAAGAGTATTCCGACCGGGGATTTGAGGCAACGGGAAGGCATAGACCAATTATGGAACGGCTATAATTAACTCCTCCACGATGTCGACCCCGGAAACGCACGATTTCGCCTTAATCTTCGAGAAGTCCCGCCCGGGCCGGATCGGTTGTAATCCTCCCATATGCGATGTTCCTGAGCAGCCAATCGAGGAGCTTCTAGGCGGCTATGAGCGGAGTGAGCCGGCAGCGCTGCCGGAGCTCAGCGAACTCGAAGTGGTTCGACACTTTACCAACCTAAGCCACCGCACGTACGGCATCGACACCGGCTTCTACCCGCTAGGCTCGTGCACCATGAAGTACAACCCTCGTATCAACGAAGCTGCGGCAGCGAACCCGGCCTTTACGATGATGCATCCCCTTCAGCCGGTCGAAACGGCGCAAGGCTGCCTCGAAGTAATCCACGACCTGAAGACTTGGATGGCGGAAATTACCGGCTTCGACGCCGCCACGATGCAGCCGCCGGCGGGCGCAAGCGGCGAACTCCTTTGTCTCATGATGATCCGGGCTTATCACGAGAGCAAGGGCCAAGGTCAGCGGAACATCGTCCTTGTACCCGACAGCGCTCACGGAACGAATCCAGCCAGCGCAGCGCGAGCGGGGTATGCGGTCCAAGCGGTACGGACGAACGAGCGCGGAGGGTGCGACATAGCTGATCTCAAAGCACACCTTAATGAGAACGTTGCGGCGATGATGCTGACGAACCCGAACACGCTTGGCCTTTTCGAAGAAAGCATTCTCGAAATTGACGCGCTCATACATGAGGCCGGCGCCCAGGTCTTCTGCGACGGGGCGAACATGAATGCCATGGTCGGGATGACCCGGCCGGGCGATCAGGGCTTCGACTGCATGCACCTGAACCTTCATAAGACATTCTCGACTCCCCACGGCGGAGGCGGACCTGGATGCGGATGCGTCGCGGTCAAGAGCCACCTGGAGCCGTTCCTTCCGGTGCCGATAGTGGAAAAAGCCGGCGACAAATTTGCGCTCAATTTTCAGCGGCCGAATTCTGTCGGACGCGTGCATTCTTTTTATGGGAATTTTTTGATGAACGTCAGGGCTTGGGCCTACGTTCGAGCATATGGCCGCGAACATCTGGCCGATATCGCGCGCCATGCGGTTCTAAACGCCAACTATGTGCGTACTCGGATAGAGACGGAATACCCAATGCCTTTTCCCGATCGGGTTTCGATGCATGAAGCGGTTCTCTCGGCTAACTCCCTGAAAAAGGAAACCGGCATTCGCGCGCTCGATATCAGCAAACGCTTGATCGATTACGGCTTCCATCCTCCGACCAACTATTTCCCGCTCATCGTCCCGGAAGCGCTCATGATCGAGCCGACGGAAACCGAAACGATTGAGACCCTCGAGGCATTTTGCGATGCCATGCTCGCGATTGCGGAAGAAGCTCGGACGGACCCCGATTTGCTCCACAACGCGCCGTCGACGCAGCCGGTTGGGCGTTTGGACGAAGCCTTCGCCGCCAAAACGCTGGATGTCGCTTGGAACGTCGAGCAATTGGCGCCCGCAACGCCATGATCGCCGACGTTCGATCATCACCGACGATACTGCGCGACGACGCCGCCGGCGGAGAGGTCAACATGGGCCGAGATATCGAGCTCTTCGCAAGCGCCGAGACAGGCTGCTCATTCGTTCGCTTTTACTCTTGGGATGGACCGTGGATTACGCTTGGAAGGTTCCAAACTGCAGCGGAGCTCTCGAACCCTGATCTGGTGCCATGGATCGTTCGCCCGACCGGCGGGAAAGCCGTCTTGCATGGGCACGACCTCACGGTTACAATCGCAGTCCCGGTCGCCTCGACGAGCGTCCGGGCAGTGTACCGCTCGGTGATCGCGCCCATCGTCGCCGGCCTGCAGCGCGCCGGGCAGCCTGCGAAACTGGGCGAAGATACGCGATTCGCTTCGCGAGGTCGCATGGGCGCCGACTGCTTTCGGCACGTCGGTCCCAACGATGTCGTGGATCCGAATACCGGAAGGAAGCTTGTCGGCTGCGCGCTCAAAGTATCGCGCCGGGCGGCGATAGCCCAATGCAGCATCCCGATTGCGTTGCC
>DASSBY010000096.1:0-6240 GCA_035698285.1 Fimbriimonadales bacterium
TGCGATCGCGTACATAGCCAGGGGCGGGTCGAATCGGCTGAGCCTACCTGAGCCAAAATAAATAAGAGCGATTAGGAGCAGCGATCCGGCGGACGCGGAGAGGAAAGCAATGACCTGAGAACGTTCGATCTTCATTGTACAATTCCTTGTTGCGTTTCCGGAGCCGCTTGTGAACGGGCCGGAACTGCGTAGATTACGATTCCCTTAAGCAGGCCGATCAATGCCAGGCTCCATCCGGCGGCGGCGATACAGAGGAAGGTGAGGGAGATCGAACCTAAAGCCGTCAGGCGAAAGATTTCTGAGATACCTCCGGTGCAAATGGCGTACATTGCCAGCGGGAAGATCATGCTCCAATACTGCGGTTCGTAAACGAAGGGGACTTTTCGAACTATGTGCCGCCACAGGCCGAGCCCCATGAGGAGCGGTATCCAAGCGGTCGCAACTACCCAGAAAAACATGGCAAAGCCCTGTAGAGCTGGCAAAGGTTCGAAGGGCAACGGCCAGATATCGACGCGCTTGCACAATTCCACGCCAGCGAGCGTGGAAATCGCCGCCGCCCCCATGCACACCCAATATGCTGGCTTAAGATCCTGGGGCTCGAGAGGAGAGAAAGCCAGCCGATAAATGACCGCTGCGATAACGATTAAATAAAGGGCGCAGCCAAGCATATATAGGCTCAACGAGACGAGCATTAGGAGCGCGTGGTTTGGGAAAAATGGAGAGAGCATGCCCGTTAAAATCGACAGCGATTGCGTGGCCACGGGAATTATCAACCAAACGCCGCTGATGCTCTGCTGAAGAGAGGGCTTATCGGCGCTTGTAAAAAGGTTAAGCGCGAAGGCGTACATTAAGAAGCCCCAGATGCACCAGGCGAATATCCATAGCGCCTGAGCAAGCAGGGTTTGGTTCAGGATCAAGAGGAGGGCCTTTGCCAATACGGTCGTCGCGGCAGAAGTCGTAAAAAATGCAGGCCCTTTGGCGAAGGATCGGAAATCGGAAACAATCTTGCGCCCAAACACGGCAATCCGGGCAATAGTTAGCGCCCAAAGGATGAGGTAAGTAATAGCGCCGACGATAACGAGCGTTTTGGCCGCCCCGGCAAACCCAAGCTTATTCGCCTGAATGGCGATCACGCCGGTCGCCATTACCATAGCGAAATATCCTGGAAACAACGACGACGCTGCCTCCCGCGCCATCGTTCCAATCGGTCTCATGGGTTATGCTCCATCCGGGTTAACCCCACGAGAATCCAAGTATTTATAATTAAGCAGCCGATGCTGACCGCCGCGGCTGGGACTACCGTTTCGGCTTTGCCATCGATTAACGCTTCCAACGTGGAGGTGAAAAGCCACATCTGGATAAGAAGCAGCATTAGCATAAACAGGACCATCGCGACGAATGCAATCGATTTCTGCTCGTGGCGCTGCCTGCTTTGTTTCATGCTCCACCTTCGGCGACTCCGACAGCGTAAATAGCGCCATTTTCGATCGAAAGTTCGATGCGAGGCAGCGGCCGTCCAGGCGGGCCTTGAAGGACGTGGCCATCTTCTACTGAAAATGCTCCGTTATGGCACGGGCAATAAAGGCGCTTTCGATCCTTTTGCCAGCCAACTGGGCAAGAGAGATGCGTGCACTTCCGGCTGTAAGCGGCCACCGTGTCTTCGCCGGTCCTAATTAGGATGCATGCGTCATTTTCGCCGGGATATGCGAATTGTTTCCAACCGCCCACAGGCATTTCGTCGAGGCGCGCGATTTCCTTCGCTTGGTACTCCGCAGCGTTGCGAGGCATTTTCACCCACGCCGCCAGAACCGCCGATCCGACCGCCATTCCCCCGCTGACGAGAGTGAGAAATTTTACGAACTCGCGCCGAGAAATATATTGGTCTTCTTGCCAATCTACAGGGAAGTCTTCGAGAATTCTATTGTCCATGTTATCGCCGATAGCTCGCTAATAAATCGGATTTTCTGATCAATGCGTCCGGCCGAACCGTGAGCCTCACCTGCGATTCAGGAAGCATGATCGAAACTTTAGTTTTTACCACGGTTTCTCCGAAAACAAACTCGTTTACAGGATGGCCGTGGCGCTGCTCGATCTCCTCCGCAGTTCCAAAAAAGAGAGCCCCGGAGGGGCATACCGTTGCGCACATCGGTTTTTTGCCAACTGAAGTTCGGTCGTAGCACATGTCGCACTTCATCATTTGGTCAATTTCCGCGTCGTATTTGGGCACGCCGAAAGGGCATGCATAAACGCAGTTCGTGCAGCCGATGCATCTCGGCTTGAGAGAGCTTTGGACCACGCCGTCAGCCGTCCGCTTAATTGCGTCCGCCGGACAAACTGCCTGGCAGGCAGGCTTTTCGCAATGCATGCAAACCATCGGCGTCGTTTGGACCGTTTCGCCGCGCTTGATTTCGACCAGGTGGATCATGCTAACGCCGGCATGCGTCTCGCACTCGCGGCAAGCCTCGACGCACGCGTTGCAGCCGATGCATCGGCTCGGGTCTACGTAAAAATTCATCTCCATGGACAATTTCTTCGCCAGAATCGATTATCCACCATGAAATGGCGGGATTCTTAGAAAACTGGTAAATTTATCCTGTCTAAATTGTTATTATGATGCACGCAGAATTGCTGCCCGGAGGCTGCCGATGAAGGCCCGCTGGGCTTCAGGAAGTCTTAGGCTGCGGATCACGCCGACGGAGCTCGAGTCGCTAATCCGTGGCGAGGCGATCCAGGAATCGCTGGGCCTGGTTGGAAGCTGGAACATTAGGATCGAGCCGAACGGGGAAACGCGTCTGGTGGCGCACCGGGAGCGGGTCACGGTCAAGCTTTCACCGAAGGATATACAGCAATTGGCGCAGCCAGCCAGCGAAGGCGTATATTTCACATCGGCGGAAATCCCGACGGTTGCATACTTCATCGAGAAGGATTTTCCCTGCGTCCATCCCCGTCCGCCGGAAACTAGAGACCCGGAAACGGAGACATTCGCACCGCCGCCTGGGTTCAAAAATCGGCATCGCCCGCGCTAAAAGAGTCTTTTTGCTGCATGATAGGCACATGAAGCAAATCGTAAGCATTGCCCGTCCGCCCGAGCCGCATTGGGTGGGAGATGGCTTTCCGGTTCGCAGCGTCATCAACCCCAACATGGAGGGGGTCAGCCCTTTCCTACTTTTGGACTACGGCGGGCCGATGGAGTTCTCTCCGGCGGATGTGCAGAAAGGCGTCGATTCGCATCCGCATCGGGGCTTCGAAACAGTGACGCTCGTCTGGCAAGGCACTGTGGATCATCGGGACTCCTCCGGCAATAAGGGTTCGATCGGACCCGGCGACGTTCAATGGATGACGGCCGCCTCCGGCGTAGTTCACGAAGAGAAGCACGGCGCCGAGTTCACACGCAACGGGGGCGTCTTCGAGGTTGCTCAGCTTTGGGTCAATCTGCCCGCCAAGGACAAGATGAGTCAGCCGAAGTATCAGGAGCTGCTCAAATCGTCGATACCCGTCGTCGACCTACACGGCGGCACGGCCCGCATCGTCGCCGGCAAGTTTGGAGACACGGTTGGCCCAGCAAAGACGTTTACTCCGATCAACGTATGGGATATCGACTTGGAAGATGGAGGCAAGTCCACGCTGCCCGCGCCGGGCGGACACAACGCCGTCATTTTCGTAGCGCACGGCAAGCTTATGGTCGGCGATGAAGAAATCGCGAACGGAGAGGTGGCGACGTTCGACATGGAAGGTGACGGAATCGAAATCGAAGCCGTTGCGGGCACGAAGGCCTTGGTGCTCACCGGCGAGCCTATCGATGAGCCTGTCGTAGCGCACGGCCCATTTGTTATGAATTCTTTCGAGGAGATTCGCCAGGCCGTTTACGACTATCAAAGCGGCAAGATGGGCGTTCTGGATTAGCCATGGATTCGCTTAGCCACACCGACGAAGCCGGAAACGTGCGCATGGTCGACGTGTCGGGAAAGGCGGAGACGGCTCGGCGGGCGGTCGCTGAAGGGTTCGTCCGCCTTTCTGAACGGCACCTTGCAGCGCTCGACGATTTGCCCAAAGGAGACGCAATCGCTGCCGCGGCAATTGCGGGAATACAGGCGGCGAAGAAGACGTCCGAGCTTATTCCGCTATGTCATAACGTGACGATTTCGAATGTCTCGCTGGATATTCGGCGTATGGCAGGCGGTTTGCGCATCGTGGCTACTGCGGCGACCACCGCTAAGACGGGGGTCGAGATGGAGGCGCTCACGGCCGTCTCGGTGGCCGCTTTGACGGTTTACGACATGGTGAAGGCGCTGGGCCAGGACATCGAGATTACGGGCATTCGGCTCCTTGAAAAATCAGGAGGGAAAAACGACTGGAAGCGGACCTGAGCGGCTACCGGTTCGGGGTTCTCACGATCAGCGATACGCGAACCGAGGAAACCGACCTAAGCGGGCCCGCTATGGAGGAGCGGCTTCTTTCCGCAGGGGCCGTCCAAATCGAGCGCGCAATCGTCTCGGATGATTTAGATGAAATATCGGGCGCCTTGCGCGAACTCGCCTCCCGCTGCGACGCTATTTTTACGTCGGGCGGTACGGGTTTCGGGCCGCGCGATGTCACTCCCGAAGCCACGGCGCGCGTTCTGGAGAGGTGGGCGCATTCCTTGATCGAGCTCGTGCGCATTAAGGGTATGGAAAAGACTCCGCTCGCCTGCTTGTCGCGAGGGATTGCCGGCATCGTTGGGCAATCCGTGATCGTCAACCTTCCCGGCTCACCCACCGGAGCGGTGGATGGAATCGAAGCACTGCTGCCGGTCTTGCCGCATTTGCTCGACCAGCTTCGTGGGGGCGGCCATTGATCGATACGCATTGCCACCTCAATCTTGTCGACTTATTCCCAGACCCGGACCGGGCCGTGGAGAGAGCTTTGGCTGCCGGCGTCATGAAAATGATCGCGATCGGCATCGATGAAAAGTCCTCGCTGGCCGCGGTTCAACTTGCTGAGCGGCTTGAACCGGTTTACGCATGCGTGGGGATCCACCCTACATCTTCGCGCGGATTCTCGGGTGCGGATCGCATAGAAGCGCTATGCGCGCATCCGAAGACGGTGGCTATTGGCGAAATCGGGCTCGACTACCACTGGGATACGGCGACGCCGGAGGAGCAGGTCGTGGCGCTGGAAGCGCAATGGTCTGTTGCGATTAGGCTTGCGATGCCCGTCGTATTCCACTGCCGCGACGCTTACGACCCTCTGCTTACGTGGCTGGAGTCGCAGCCGGCGTTTCCACCTTCGATGGTTTTCCACTGCTTTAGCGGCAACTCGGACCAAGCGCGGCATGCCCTCGATCTCGGCTGCTATCTTGGCGTGGACGGGCCAGTTACATTCAAAAGCGCGACCGGGCTGCGTGGAATCTTGGCGGGCGTGCCGGCCGACCGGCTGCTTCTCGAAACCGATTCTCCGTATTTAACGCCGCACCCGTATCGCGGCAAGCCCAACGAGCCTGCGCTGCTGCCTCTCGTTTGCGCGGGGCTCGCGGATTGCCGGGCCGTGGATTCTGCGACCGTCGAGGCCGAAACGGACGCCAACGCGCATCTCTGCTTCCCGAAATTGAGGTAGATTTCCTTCTACCGCTTTTGGGGAGGAACTTTGTCGAAACCGAACAACTCGTGCTGCGGATGCCTGTTGATATGGCTGGCGTGTGGGGTGATCTTGGCGGTGGTGTCGATTCTATCGCCCCCACGGCTGGTCTCACCTGCGGAGACCAATGCCATCCAGCCGAACTCTGCAATCCCCAGCGCGCCACTTTCAACGCCGCCCGTTCCGGCGGAGCGATCGCCCCGCAAAGGAGTCTGGGTTACGGGCCGTGTCGTGGGGATCACCGACGGCGACACGTTCTCGTTTCTCATGGGCGGCAGGTCTCTCCACAAGATCCGCCTCTACGGAATCGACTCGCCCGAGCGTGGTCAGGCTTTTGGAAAGAAAGCCAAGCAACGTCTTTCGTCCCTCATTTACAAGCGCGACGTCGAGATTTTGGAGACTGACATCGACCGCGACGACCGGGTCATCGCCCGCGTTCGCTGCGAAGGCGTCGATGTCTGCCTGCAAATGGTGGAAGGCGGGTATGCGTGGTGGTTCGAACGGTATGCCCCCGAGGATAGAGATCTGGAGCGCGCCGAGCTCGAAGCTCGATCCGCGCGCAGGGGCCTCTGGTCCGACCCCCACGCGATCCCTCCATGGGCGTACCGCAAGCTGCACTAGCCGCTA
>DASSBY010000097.1:0-7455 GCA_035698285.1 Fimbriimonadales bacterium
GAAGTGAAACTGTCGATTTACCGCTCTTTCTACAACTGGCACCGTCCCCACTCGTCCCTCGGTTACCGCCCACCATCGGCAACCATGTCATCATATGCCAAGGACTCATTTTGAAATGTCTTCAAGAATGGGGGCAGCCCAGAAGCCAATTTTGCCGCGAACCCGGTCGCCGGTGTATATAACATTTGCCTTGCGTGTTGCGGTGATGCCTTTGGCGCGGCAGGGGCCGCCATTGGATCCAAGGGCAAGAATCCGGTTGTTGCGTTTGCTTGCGGTGTGCTGGGCAAAATCCTGGGAGGTATATTAGCGTGTCCAGAGATTTGCCGTGCGCTTTTGGGTCTAGGCGGGGCGCCAGGGGGCGGGATGTCTCGGCCCTCTGACGGCTGTTGCTGCGACTGCGGTTATGGAAATCCGATCAACTGCTCTTGCGGGGGTTCGAGCATAGGCAGTCGGATAATTCGACAAGCGCCGTGCAATTCGATTACGGCGCAGATACAGCAATGAGCCTTGGCATCGAGGTGAAAGGGTTGGCCGCTTTTAGCCTGGGCTTGGTTTTTGTCGGGTTTCATCGAGCGACCCCAGAATTCGTGAGAACGGTTTTGCTCGTGGTAGGCACAGCGCTGTTGGTGTCTCAAGAATTTCACCTCAGGACAGCAAGGATCGCCATTGGCATCACCTACGCCGCGGCCATCCTAGCAGTATCATACGTGTTCATTTTTTGGCCGGCCGACAGAGCTTGGGGGAAATGGGCAATGGTCGGCTTGATAATGACTATGGCAACATTCTTAGCCATACACTTATGGCGAACCTCCCAAGATCGCGATGGCGAAATGAGTGGAGATCCGAAAAGTGGATGAAGTTATCGGCAAGGTGGATATGGGGATAGAGTACATATCCCAAGGCAACGCGCTTGCGGCCGGCTAAATCGGGCTTGGCAGAGTTTTTCGTATTCGGGCTGTTGGCGGTGAAAACTGATGCTTGCCATACGGTCGAATGAGTTGGCCTTGACGAATCAAGCCCCTGGTAGAATCCGGGTCGCGGGGTATAATCGGAAGGTTCCAGCAGCCGTAGCACGGCGGGGGCCCGAAGCAATATGCCTAAGCATCTGGTCCTCAAGGATGGAACCGTCTACACCGGTGAGCCGCTCGGCTCCGACGCCGACGCGATGGGCGAGGTTGTTTTCAACACCGGCATGACCGGCTACCAGGAAATCCTTTCCGACCCGAGCTACGCCGGCCAGATGGTGCTCTTCACCTACCCTCTCATCGGCAACTATGGCATTAACGACGATGACTTCGAATCCGAGCGCGTGCAGGCCGCCGCCATGATCGTAAAGGAAGCTGCGAAGCACCCCAGCAATTGGCGCAGCAAGAAGACTCTCGACGATTTTCTGCGGGAAAAGGGCGTCTCCGGCATCCAGGGCATCGATACGCGCGCCCTCACGAAGCGCCTCCGCTCCTCCGGCGTGACGATGGGAATGATCACGTCGGGCGACCCGTCCGAAGCGCTCGCCAAACTCGCTTCCGCCCGGGATTACGGCGAACGCAACTTCGTCGAGGAAGTCAGCGCGCCAGCGCCCTATGCCTGGGGTTTTGAGGGCCGCGAACCGATCGACGCAGCCGGCGACGGTTACAAATGCAAGGTCGCCGTTCTGGACTTGGGCGTGAAATATAATATTCTCAGGCGATTCGCCGCGCTGGGATGCCGCTCCGTCGTTCTTCCGCAATCCGCCGGCGCTCCAGAAATCCTTGGCTGGAAGCCGGACGGCGTCGTTATCTCGCCGGGCCCAGGAGATCCTAAGAACCTTTCTCGGGCGATCGGTACGGTAAAGGACCTTCTCGGCGCCATCCCGATATTCGGTATCTGTTTGGGCAACCAAATGCTCGCCCACGCACTGGGAGGATCGACGTTCAAGCTGAAGTTTGGCCATCGCGGAAGCAACCATCCGGTGAAAGACCTTCGCACGGGCCGGGTTACGATAACATCACAAAATCACGGCTACGCCGTAGATGCGGAGAGCCTTGTCGGGTCCGGTGCGGAAGTGGACCAACTGAACCTAAACGACGGAACCGTAGAGGGCATTCGGGCGGACAAGCTTCGAGCACGGAGCATCCAATATCACCCGGAAGCGGCTCCGGGACCTTGGGATTCTCGTCCCTATTTCGCCGAATTCATGGAAAGCATCGGGACGGCCGGCGCTTGAGCGACAGGCAGCTAAGGAAGGTCTTGGTTCTGGGCAGCGGCCCGATCATCATTGGCCAGGCGGCAGAGTTCGATTATGCCGGAACGCAAGCCTGCCGATCGCTGCGCGAAGAAGGGCTCGAAGTCATCCTCATCAACAGCAATCCTGCGACGATCATGACCGACACGGAGACTGCAGACCGCGTCTACATCGAACCGCTTACGGTCGAATTTTGCGAGCGCGTGATCGACCGGGAACGACCCGACGGCGTGCTCGCGACTCTCGGCGGCCAGACGGGACTGAACCTTGCCACGAAGCTTGCCTCGGCTGGGATTTTGGAAAAGTACGGCGTGCTCCTTCTCGGCACGAGCCTGGCAGCTATCCAAAAGGCCGAGGACCGCGAGATGTTCCGGCAACTCATGCACGAAATCCAGGAGCCTGTCCCGGAGAGTTGGATCGTCGAGAACGTTGACGAGCTTCTTGAATTATCTAAGAATGCGCCGTATCCCTGCATTATTCGCCCGGCCTACACGCTTGGGGGCACCGGCGGAGGCGTCGCGCGCTCACCGGAAGAGCTAATCGAAATCGGGAAGCGAGGGCTTTCGCTGAGCATGCGCAGCCAAATCATGGTAGAGCGCTCGCTCTTGGGATGGAAAGAGGTCGAATACGAGGTCATGCGAGATAGCGCGGACAACTGTATTACGATTTGCAACATGGAGAATCTCGACCCGATGGGCGTCCACACGGGCGACTCGATTGTGGTGGCTCCGTCGCAGACGCTATCGGACGTCGAATACCACATCCTTCGAAGCGCGTCGCTAAAGATTATCCGCGCGCTCGGCGTCGAAGGAGGCTGCAATGTTCAGCTGGCGGTCAATCCGCACTCGTTCGACTACTACGTGATCGAGGTCAACCCGCGCGTCTCTCGGTCGTCGGCGCTGGCCTCCAAGGCGACGGGCTACCCGATCGCGCGGGTCTCCGCGAAAGTGGCGATAGGGAAGACACTGGATGAGATCGAAAACTCGATAACGAAGACAACCAAAGCTTGTTTTGAGCCCGCCCTCGACTACTGCGTCGTCAAGATTCCGCGATGGCCGTTCGACAAATTCACGGCTGGCGATGCTCGATTGACGACGCAGATGAAAGCGACCGGCGAGGTAATGGCGATCGATCGCTCGTTCGAGGATGCTTTGATGAAAGCGATCCGCGGACTCGAAGTCGAGCAAAAGGATTTGCGGCACGAAGGGTTCGAGAAGCTCTCCGATGAGGAACTAGAATCTGCAGTTACCGAGCCGACCCACGAACGGCTTTGGGCGCTTGCCGAGGCGCTGCGTCGTGGCTGGAGTGTCGTTCGCGTCAATGTCCTTTCGAAGGTCGACCCTTGGTTTTTGGAAAGAATCGCCGCGTTGGTCGCGGGCCGTGCTGAGCCTAACCGAACGTCGTTCAAGATGGTGGACACCTGCGCCGGGGAGTTCGAGAGCCGAACTCCTTATTACTATTGCACGTCGGATCCGGAAGACGACCATATACCATCCCAGGCAAAACGAACGATTCTCGTTCTCGGCAGCGGACCCATTCGAATTGGTCAGGGCATCGAGTTCGACTACTCGTGCGTCCACTGCGCAAAAGCTCTGCAGCGCGAAGGCTATCGGGCCGTTATTTTGAACAACAATCCCGAAACGGTCAGTACCGACTTCGATACGGCGGACGCCTTGTACTTCGACCCGGTCACGTTCGAAGACGCCATTCGTGTGATGGAGCATGAATCTGTTGATGGTGTTATGTTACAGTTCGGAGGCCAAACCGCTATAAATCTTGCGCGACGACTTTCCAATGCCGGGGCGAAGATCATCGGGACGCAGCCGACCGCCATCGAGCGTGCTGAGGATAGGGATATGTTCGAGAAAGTCCTCGATAAGCTAGACATATCTCGTCCCGAGGGAGCGGGAGTGAAAAGCGTCGATGAGGCCCTGGCGGTTGCACAACGAATTGGCTATCCGGTGTTGGTTCGGCCCAGCTTCGTCCTGGGCGGCCGGGCGATGGAGATCGTCTGGTCGGATGATGAGATGCGAAGCTTCATAAAGAGCGCTGCGCGCGTTAGTGGAGACGCCCCTGTTTTGGTCGACAAGTACCTTCCTTTCACGGAAGCTGAGGTCGATGCAATTTGCGACGGCACAGACACTTTGATCCCTGGAATCATGGAGCACATCGAGCGCGCCGGAGTTCATAGTGGCGACAGCATGGCCGTTTATCCTGCCGTGAACCTCTCCATTGACGCTCAAAAAGAGATGGTGCGAATCACTGCCGCTATTGCGCGAGAGCTCGGCGCGAAGGGGATGATGAACGTTCAATTTGTGGTGGACGGGGACGAGGTTTACGTGCTCGAAGTCAACCCACGAGGCAGCCGCACCGTGCCGTATATCAGCAAGGCTGCGAACATTCCTATGGTGTCGATTGCCACGAAATGCGCGCTGGGCACAACCCTTGCGGAGCAGGGATATGGAAGCGGAGTATGGGATCCCGCGAACGGGACAGTGAGCCGGTTCGGGATTGATCCGAATGTAATGACCCCGCCGGATCCGGGCCTCTTTGCCGTCAAGGCGCCGGTATTCAGCTTCCAAAAGCTCTCTTTGGTCGAGCCGAGCCTCGGCCCGGAAATGAAAAGTACGGGCGAAGTGCTCGGAGTCGACCTGACGTTTTCCGCCGCGCTGCTCAAGGCCATAACGGCCTCGAACCTGGATGTGCCATCCGGCGGGACGGCGCTGCTAACGGTGCGCGATCAGGATAAGCCTGAAGCGGCGGAAATCGCCGCGGAACTAGTTTCGCTGGGCTTCGATATAGTTGCGACCGCCGGGACCCATGCATACCTGGAGGAGCAAGGGATCGAGGCGCGCAAGATCGCCAAGATCGGCAAGGCGGAAGATAACTTGCTCGAGGCGATCCGTGACCGGCGCATCGCCATCCTCATCAACACGCCGAGCGGGGACCGCGAAGCGGAAGCCGAAGCGCTGCAGATTCGATGTGCGTGCGTCGAGCGGGGCATTCCGTGTCTTACGAGCCTCGACACGGCTCGCGCCCTCACTACAGCCCTCCGCGCCGTCGAGCGCGGCGAAGATGTGCACTGCCTGCACATCGAAGAGTACTCTAAATCGCAAGAAGACGTCAGGATGAAACTTTAGCCCGCCGAAACCGTCCCTTGAAATAAGCCAGTCCGTTGTGAAGTACACTGGCCGTGAGGAACGCCATCATGCCATCTCTACTTGCTGCTGTTTTGCTCTTCGTGCCGACCGCCCCGGCTGATCTCAATCGCGTATTTTCCGCCGGCGAAAAACACTCTTACGAATTCAATAGTCGGGTTAGCGTCGATTATCGTCAGGCGCCGCTGCAGACTTTTATTCCGGAGACGGTGAACTTTACCTACACCTTTACAACAGCGGTAGAGCAAATGAAGCCGGACGGCGTTGCGGACCTTCGGTTCAAGCGCCCCAAGATTCTGCTCAAGGAGGGCGAAACGTTCGACTCTCCCCCGAAGACCGAAGCGGTAATTCAGGGAGAGAATTATCTCTACACTATCTCCCGAAAAAATCAGATGCTCGGGGTCAAAGATTTTACGCCTCGGCCAAAGCCCAAGGGAGACGGCGGCGGTTTGATGCTGAGGAGTAGCACGCTCGGCGGATCGGCTCAACTCGATATCGGCGGTTGGATCGGCCAATTGCGGCAAATCGCGGCGTATGTGAATTTCTTCGACATGGGACCGATATTGCCCGACTCCCCGGTAAATGTAGGCGGTACCTGGAAGGATACGATCGGTTACGTTCCTGCGACCATTCCCGCCGGCGCCGACAAGGGTAAGAGCATAAATGCCCGGATCGATTATGTGATGACATATATGGGCGCGGCTACGCTCGACGGTATGAACACGGTGCATATCCAGGGCAAGATAACCCAAGACAGCGATGCGGCTCCGTATATTGCGCAGCTCTTGGGAGTAAAGTTGGAGCGCGCGCCGTTCAAGGAAATTCATCTGAAGATGGACGGTCTCGTCGACTATTACTTGGATCCAAAAACCCTCGACCCGGTCCAGATCAAGGCAACCAGCGAGGGCTCCGTCGACGTTTCGGTTCCCGACTATTCGGGCGGCCCCGTTTATGAGGAGCGATTCAAGAGTCGCGCCTCGCTCGTTCGAAAGTAGGCCACGGCGATCGAAAGGCTGACCGCGCCGCTTTCTCGCAAGGCGATTTGGATAGGCGCGCTGATTTCGTTCGCGTTCGCCCTTTCGCTAAGGCTTATCGGCGTCAGCTGGGGATTGCCGAATGAGCGGCACCACCAGTCGTACCATCCGGATGAGTACTTAATTAGCCAAGTTGCCGAAACTGGGCCTTATTTCCTTCCCGGGTTTTACAATTACGGAACATTGTATTTCACTTTACTGAAAATTGGCGGAGACATGGGCTCCTCGTATGGATGGGCCCTTCGCGGTGACAACGTTCCGCCGTGGCAGACCGACCGCGGCTTTGCGATGACAGGGCGAGTGATTAACTGTGTTGCGGGAGCTGCGACCGCGGCAATAGTCTTTGCCATTTTGGCGATTTTCGTTGGGGGACTTGGTGCGGGAATTGGAGCGTTCGCCATGGCCATTGCTCCGGGACACGTCGTCCATTCACGGTTTCAAACCTCCGACGTTTTTGCCACTTTTCTCATTGCGCTCAGCTTGTATTTCATGCTGAGGTTGGTAGAAAATCCTGGAACGCCGAAATTGCGGCCTATGGTTTTGGCGGCAGCCGCGGCTGGGCTTGCTGCGGGAACAAAATACCTCGGCGCGGTCCTTCTGGTTCCACTTCTGCTGTCTCTGTTCTTGGCGCGACCCTTCGAGGGGCGGCCGAAAGTGCCCATAAAACCGACGCTAGCCGTCGTCGGAGTTTTCTTGGCGGCATTTTTATTGGCCACGCCGGGGATAGTTTTTGACAATGCCAATTTCATGATGGGCGTGGGATACGAATTCGCTCACTCTGCCGCTGGGCACGGGATCGTTTTCCAAAATACCGCAAACGGCTTTGTTTACCATTTAGCCAATATGATCGAGTCTTTCGGGGGAATACCATTTATCATCGGTGTTTCCGGCATCACCGTTGCAGTCATCAAAAGAAATAACTGGGCCGTTATTCTCGCGGTGTTTTTTGTCGTTTACTACATTGTGATAGGCAGAGCGGAAGTTAAATTCCTGCGTTACGTTTTGCCGCTGCTGCCGGTTTTGGCGGTTGGCGTAGGATGGG
>DASSBY010000098.1:0-3609 GCA_035698285.1 Fimbriimonadales bacterium
AGGAGAAGCGCCGGGGGAGGCTGCGAGGGACGCTCTACTCCTCACACAACCAGGAGGCGATCCTTGTCGGCACGCTCTTCGGCCTCCGACCCGACGACTGGATCTCGCCGGTCCACCGCGACATGCCTGCTTTCTTCCTAAAAGACATGCGCTCCGGCGAGGGCCGGAAGGGTATGAGCGTCGCCGAGGTCTGCGCTCAAGTCTGGGGAAAGGCGACGGCGCCCGGCAGAGCTCGCGACAACTGGTCGCACATCGGCAGCATGAAGGACAACATCGTTTGCAGCACCAGTATGCTCGCCGGAACGATTCCGGTCGCGGCGGGCATTGCCTACTCGATGAAGCTCGATGGCCAAGACAACGTCGCGGTCACGTACAACGGCGAAGGGTCGACGGCTCAGGGAATTTTTCACGAAGCAATCAATTTTGCTGCGATTCACAAGCTTCCGATGATCACCGTCGTCGAGAACAATCAGTGGGCCTACGGCACGCCCGTGGAGCTTGAATGCCCGACCAAGGACGTGGCGGACAGAGCGAAGGGCTACGACATTCCCGGCCTTGTCGCCGACGGCCAAGACGTCCTCGACGTCTACGACAAGATGATGTGGGCCATCGAATGGGCGCGCAGAGGGAAAGGGCCGGCGATTATCGAATGCAAGACATTCCGTGCGTATGGACACGGAGATCATGACGACGATCGCGCAGCTAAGTATCGAACGCCCGATGAGGTCGAACGCGGAAGAAGCCGCGATCCGATAGCCGTGTACAAGCGCGAACTCGTTGAGATGGGAATTCTCTCGCAAGAGGACGCCGACAAATATTCGCCCGAAGGCAAAGACGCGCCGAGCACCACCGACGAAGACTTCCCGCCGGACGTTGTTGAAGCTCTTAAGGAAGCCGTCGAATTTGCCGTAAAATCGCCTCTCCCCGAGGCTGAGGAGGCGGCGAAATGGGTGTTCGCCGAGGGATCTCTATGAGCGCAGCGCCGGCAGTAGCGTCCGAAGCGAAAAATCTCCTAACGGGGCTTAAAGAAGCGATCCGCGAGGAGATGCAGCGCAACGACCGCATGATTTGCATCGGCGAGGACATCGGCATCCTAGGTGGAGCGTTTGGCGTTACCGAGGGGCTGCAGGCGGAGTTTGGTCCGCGCCGCGTTATCGATGCTCCTATCAGTGAAGCCGCGATCGTTGGCTCTGCAATCGGTATGGCCATGCTCGGCCGTCCGGTCGTCGTCGAAATGCAGTTCATCGACTTTATCTCTTGCGGCTTCGACCAGATCGTCAACAACGCCGCGACGATGCACTACCGCACGGCGGGCGACGTTCAGCTACCCATGGTTATCCGCGGACCGAGCGGTGGCTACGGCGGCGGCGGACCGTACCACAGCCAGCAAAACGAAGCGTGGTTCGCGCATTCTCCCGGACTCAAAGTGGTCGTCCCCAGCACGCCTTCGGATGCCAAAGGCCTCCTGAAGTCGGCAATCCGCGACCCAAATCCCGTTATCTTTTACGAAGTCAAGGAGCTTTACCGCAAGCGCGAAATAGAAGAAGTTCTGCCCGAAGGCGATTATATCGTGCCGCTCGGCGAGGCAGCCGTTCGGCGGGAAGGGAGAGACGTAACGATTCTCAGCTATGGCAATCCCGTCTATTTCTGCCTCGACGCGGCGGCGAAGCTCGCGGAAGAAGGAGTCGAAGCTGAAGTTATCGATCTGCGAACGCTCGTGCCCCTCGACGAGAATACGATCTTAGAGTCGCTTCGCAAGACAAACCGAGTCGTCGTTGTAAATGAGGCGAGCCGGACGTGCGGCTTTGCCGGCGAAATCGTCGCGCGTATAACGGACATCGCGTTTGATCTCCTTGACGCTCCTCCCGTGAGGGTGACGCGACTGGATACGCCGGTTCCGTGGGTCAAGCCGCTCGAACTCGCGGTTCTGCCAAGCGTCGAGCAAATCGTAGCGGCGGCTCAGAAGGTGGTGCGCTTCTAGTGGCCACAACCGAAATTTTGATGCCGGAACTTGGAGAGAGCGTCCACGAGGGCACTGTCAGCCGTTGGCTGAAGAAGGTTGGCGATTCGGTCAAGGAAGATGAACCCGTCGTCGAAATCATGACCGACAAGGTCAATACCGAGCTGCAAGCGCCGAGTTCCGGCGTTCTCGCGAAGATTATCATCGACGAGGGGCAGAACGTCAAGGTTTTCGAGCCCCTCGGCCTTATTTCGGATGGAGACGGCGCGGTCGAAGCGCCGTCAAAAGCCGAAGCGCCGAAGGCTGAGCCGCCGAAGGCAGCGGAGCCCGTAAAGCAGGCGGCAGCGCCGACGCCCGCCTCGCCCGAGCCTCAGCCGATTTCCGAAAACGGCGGACGCCGCTGGTATACGCCGGTGGTGCGTTCGATGGCGAAAGAGCGCGGCGTTGCAGACGCCGAGTTGGCCTCGATCAAAGGCACCGGCGAAGGAGGACGCGTTACCAAAAAAGACCTCGAAGCGTACATCGCCTCGGGCCGCTCGGAGCCGAAACCTCAGGCGGCTCCGAGCGAATTCAAGCCTGCGCCGACGCCGGCAGCAGGTCCCGAGCAGGAGATCGTTACGCTCGTCGGAATGCGCAAGGCGATCGCCGACGCAATGGTGCGTGCGCACGAAGTCCCAGCCGTTTCTACGGTCACCCAGGTCGACGTTAGCAAGCTCGTCGAATTTCGCAAGCTGAACAAAGACTCTTTCCAATCGATGTACGGCGTCAAGCTGACGTATACGCCGTTCTTCATCAAGGCGGCCACAGAGGCGCTGATCGAGAAGCCGTATGTTAATAGCTCGCTTGGCGAGGACGGGAAGCTCACCGTCAACCGCGCGGTCAACATGGGCATCGCCGTTGCTCTCGGGGACGGCAGCCAGGGGCTCGTCGTCCCGGTTATCCGCGACTGTCATAAGAAATCGCTGATCGAGATCGCCAAGGACCTCGACGCGATCGCCAAGAAGGCGCGCGACGGCAAGCTCGAGCTTTCCGACTACCAGGGCGGCACCTTCACGCTTACGAACCCGGGAACGTACGGCGCGCTTTTCGGAACCCCGATGATCAATGCGGGGCAAGCGGGGATCCTCGGAACGTATTCGATCCAGGAGACCGTCGTGGCGTCGGAGGGAATGTTCGGGATCAAACCGATCATGCACCTCGTGCTGACCTACGATCATCGCGTCGTCGACGGAATGCTCGCGGGCCGTTTCCTAAAATCAGTCCGAGATCGCCTCGAAGCATTCGACTTCTTCCGGTAGTTCGGCGTCGATTTCGAAAGAGGAATCGGGAGTAGGTCTCGACGGCTAGCTTTCATCATCATCGTCACGCGGTTTTTAAGGGACACGGGTTTTCGGTCAACCATCGTCTTCCATCCTTTTCGCGGGTTTACTGGCGTGTCCCCATACTTGGGCCGGGTGGTGACGGGTTGTCAATCTGCAGCCTCACGTTGGAGAGTTTCTCGCTCGGGAGCCGGCTGGATCGGTTGGTGACTCCGCTGACGAGGAGCCGGATCGAAGATTTGCGAGAGCGGCGCCTGGGGGCACGAAAGTCCCATGACGCGAATCCTCCTGTAACACTTTCTGTGTCCGGACCCGTCATACTCGATAGCG
>DASSBY010000099.1:0-6070 GCA_035698285.1 Fimbriimonadales bacterium
TCAGCAAGGTCGGTGAGGAACCAGTAGTGCCCATCGACCTTGGGGAGGTATTGTAGCTGCCCATTCTCGATGACGCAAGCCTGCTCCTGCGATGAAGAAATGCGGACATGGCCTCCTATCACGCCGCTGTTGTTGATGTCCTCAGGCGTGAACCGGTCGCCGTAGAGTTCCGTAAGGTCCACGACTTCATACTGCGGCTGCGCGAACGCGCCCACCGCCAAGAAGAACATCGTTAGTAGAAGACTAAGCTTTGCTGAATGTTCTCGAACCATCTCTCCGCTCCTTTGCAATAACGGAATTCGATGCCTGAGAGCATTATCCCTCTTTTTGAAGAATTTTGTCTTTAGCGATGCTCCCCGTTGCTAACACGAGGGGATGCCTTGCATATGTTGGCAAATCAGGCCGGGGAGGTTCGCTGAAAACAGCGATGGAGTGGCCGACCTCAATTAAATAAGGAACCGAGACAGCAAGCACGCTCGGTTTATACGAAGCGGACCGCATGCTTGCTAGCCCAGGGCGGTTTCAGCCGCCAAGTTCGTGCAGAGAATGTCTCGGTTCTCCTGCCTTCGCTCCATCGGCTATCTTACTTTCGGCCCCGCCGAGGGGGCGGAAGTTTACGTCGAGGTCTTTCAGGCGCTTCAAATGGACTTGGAGGCGGCGGGAGAAATCTGCAAAATCCTCATTCTTCGGCGACCAAACGACTTCGGCCAAGGCGCAAGCTCGAGGATACGCCATGTATTCGAGATGCTCAGGCGCTGCGATGTATTCGGTCCAAAGCTGTCCTTGAGCGCCGAGAATATGAGCGGCCTCGGCAGCGGAAAGGCCAGCCGGGACGGGTTCAAAGGCGTAAACGGTTTCGAGCGGCAGGTAGCCTCCGATCGCTTTGGGTTCGTGGGAGCGGTCGCGGGATTGGTAATAGTCGAAATACGTGTGCGTATTAGGGGCCATCACGACGTCGTGCCCGGCCTTTGCGGCTGCGTATCCTCCGGCGGAGCCGCGCCAGGACATGACGGCGGCGCCGGGCGCCAAGCCGCCCTCCAGAATTTCGTCCCAGCCGATCAGGCGGCGGTTTCTAGACGCCAGGAATTCATCCATTTGGCGGATGAACCAGCTTTGAAGTTCGTCTTCATTTTTTAATCCGAGCGCGTTCATTCGCTCTTGCGCGCGGGGGCTGTTGTGCCACTGGTCTTTTGGAACCTCGTCACCGCCGATATGGATAAAACGGCCGGGGAAAAGGCGCATTATTTCGGTTAGGACGTCCTGCAAAAATCGGATTGTGGAGTCCTCCACGTTGAAAACGTCTTGCGAAACTCCCCATAAAGCGAGAACCGGGAGCTGCTTTCCGGTGTTTCCGAGCTCGGGATAGGATGCGATCGCGGCTTGCGAATGGCCGGGCATTTCGATTTCGGGCACTACCGTAATGTGGCGATTTGCCGCATAGGCAACGATGTCTTTTATATCCTGCTGGGTGTAGAAGCCGCCGTAAGTTGCGCCGCTGTCCTTGTCTTTTCGCCACGCGCCGACGTCCGTCAGCTTCGGATATTTTTTGATTTCAATGCGCCAACCCTGATCTTCCGTCAGGTGAAAGTGGAAGGTGTTGAATTTATGCAGCGCCATCAAATCGAGGTATTTGTAAATGAAGGATTTTGGGAAAAAGTGGCGACACACGTCGAGATGCATTCCGCGCCAAGAGAAGCGCGGATGGTCTTCAATGCGAACGGAGGGGATTTGCCAAGCGATGCCTTTTGCGCGGCTTTGAAAAATGGATGTCGGCAAAAGCTGTCGCAGTGTTTGGATTCCGTAAAACGCTCCGGCAGGCGCGCTTGCGGCAATTGTTACTCCTTTAGGATTTACGGTTAGCGTATATCCTTCTTCGCCAAGCTGCGCAAGTTCTTTAGCGAACCGAATCGTTATCGCGTTGCCATGCGGCTGCGTCGCAATGGGAAGTTTGTAGCCGGTAGCCCCGAGATATTCCCTGAGGCGCATTCCGAGGCCCCGGGCATTGCCTTCCGCGACGATGCGCGTTTGGGCGTTTATCGTGAAGGCTCCGTCGCCGACGGAAAGATGGGCGGGCATTGGGATTATGGAAAGGGGGTGGATTGCTGACGCTGCGAGGAGTGGAAAAAACACGCGACGAGGTTACCCCTGTTGCCGCCGCGGGAACTGGAATTTATCGAGACTTTACTTGGCGGATCTCTTCCAGGGCTACTTCGAGGGACCGGCGCGAGGTTTGGGGGGTTGTGATTTCGAACGGCTCGCCTGATTCGAGTTTGTCGAGGAAGTATTTAAGCTCGTGGAAATAGCCTCCGAGGTCGGAGATATTGCCGCCGGTTTCGGCTGTCATCTTCTCGAACGCAGGCTGGACCGGTTCAGCTCCGTCGGCGTATATGGTTAGCGGCCCGCATTCCATGATCGCCGCGCCGCGCTCAAATATGGCTCTAAAACTCATTCGGAACGGCGTTTTTCCCGGAAGATTCCAGCCGCCTTCGAGATGCGCGATCGAGCCGCCGAAATCCATCGTTGTGAAAATCTGGCCAACGCCGCGCTCGTCGATAGAACCGAATGATGCAATTCTCTTGGGATCGCCCAGTAAATATAGCGCGAAATCGGTGTCGTGGATGTGCATATCGAGGGCGCCACCGCCGGATTTTTGCTCGTCGGCAAGCCAGTTTTCGCTTGACCAGTGGGGAAATTCTCCGTAGCGCGTCAGATTTACTGAAAGCAGCTTGCCGAGAGTGCCTTCCTGGGCGACGTTTTTCAGATATGCATATTCGGGCCAAAAGCGTATGCAATGGCCGATCATTAGTCGGACCCCGGCATCTTCGCAAGCGACAATCATTTCATCGGCTTCGTCCAGGGTCAGCGCCATCGGCTTCTCGCAAAAGACGTGCTTGCCGGCGCGGGCCGCCTGGAGCGTGGCCTCCTTGTGCAGGAAAGTCGGCAGGCAGATGTCGACCGCGTCGATGTTTTCTGAGGAGAGCAGGGCGTCGAGCGAATCGTAGCCAGGGATGCCGAAAGCCGAACGAAAATCGTCGGCCTGGCCGCAGCGGCGGTCGGCCACGGCAACCAGCTCGGCGTTCGGCAGAGAAGAATAAACGTTCGCGTGCATTCGGCCCATAAAGCCGCAGCCAACGATGGCGATTTTCAGCATGGCGCAAGTATGGACGAGTCCATGAAGTAGACTTTCGCGATGAAAACTATTTTCGCAGCGTCGCTCGCCTTGCTTGCGCTCATCGGCTGTGGGTCGGGCTCGTCTTCCCTCGCGGAATATGAGGAGAGGTTTCAGGAGGCGGAGGCAAAGGGCCGACAGGTAGTCGAAACGGCGCAAAAGGAGGCGGCGCCGCTTTTGAAGGGCGTCGATCGGAATAATGAGAGGGCTTTGCGGGCCGTGTATCCGAAGATCATCCCAGTTTTTGAGAATGCGCGCAAGGGCTTGGAATCGATCGTGGCGGATATGAAAGCCGTGACACCGCCGGAGGGCCTCGCTGCGTTTCACGAAAAGCTCGTCGCAGCCTACGAAGCGCAGGCGAAATCTGAGGGCGCGTTCATCGAGGCGCTGAAGGACGGCGACCAGAAGGCGTTGAGATCCGCAATGAGCGCCGGCGTCAAAAAGGCCCTCGATGCGCGAAAAGCTGCCGACATTGCGCTTGCCGAAGCGGGATACGACCCGGTCGCTTTCGAGAAAGACAGCAAGTTCGTAAAGGGAAAGTCGTAGTCTCCGTCGTGTAAACTGCCGACATGCGGCAGACGACTGTGTTCGTGGGGTTGGGGCTTTTGCTTGTTGGGCTCGTCGGGTGCGGGGGTTCTGCGACGAGCGACGCCGGAGCAACCGGACCGTTGTCGCTCTCGGAATACTCGAAGAAGATCTTCGATTTCAGATCGAGAGGCGCCGCCCTGGGGCCAAAGGTGCAGGAGGAGTTGCGAGCCAGCATGTTGGGTGTTACGCCGTCAAATCCAAATTCCCTGAAGTCCGGCCTTGCAAACGCGGCCGCGGTTCTTAAAAAACATCGGCCCGAGATCCTCGACATGTCAACTGAACTTTCAAAGACGAAGCCTCCGAACGATCTTAGGACATTCCATGCTATTTTGGTCGAGGGGACGCAGGCTGCCATTGTGGGGCTGGACCAGATGGTCGGATCTTTGGAAAAGTCTGACCTTTTGGCATTCCAAGCGTCGGTACAGAAAATGGTCAAGAAACAGGCGGAGCTCGATAAAAAATCGGATACTGCCCTGAAAAAGGCCGGCTACGATCCGGAAAAGTTGGAGAGCGAAAAGAAGTTCGTCAAGCTCGCCAAGTAGCGATGGCGTAAATTTGCTTTTTGGATTTTCGGATGAGCATTAGGTCGATAGCCATACTCCTCGGAATTTCCGCACTCATCCTAAACGGCTGCGGACAGGCTTCCGTTAGACCGGACGGCGAGGACGGCGTTAGCCTTCACCGGTATGAGACCGAAATGCGCCGTATTATGGGAAAGGGCGATGCGATCGTCAAAAAACTCAATGCCGAGTTTGACGGCTATTTCCTGGCGTACGGGCTGGTTGTTCCGCCCAAAGAGATGGCTGCGGCCCGGGCTGCACTTAAAAAAGTCGGGAAGACGTGGAGAAAGGGGATGGGCGATCTCGCGGCCATATATGCAGAGTTCGCGAAATTGCATCCTCCTTCGGACCTCAAGGAAGTCCATGCTTCGGTCATGCGCACTACCGATCTATATATGACGGAGCTGTCCAAAATTGTCACGTTCATGGAGAAAGGGGATGCCGCGGGCTTTGCGCAGGCGGAGCTGGATGCCTTGGCCCAGTACCACAAATGGTCGGCGGAGACAGATGTGATGATTAGGAACGCGGGCTACGATCCGGCGACGGCCAATTCCGAGAGGAGATTCGTAAGGCTTCGCAAGTAGTACATGAACTTGGCAAGCGAGGGGCGACATGGGTTCAGGGAGCTCCCCAAGTAACCTTTCGGCCTACGGCGGAAGCGTGTTCGAGTAAAATTTCCGGCATGCGAAAGCTCTCTACAATTGTTTTGGCTCTAACGAGCCTTTCTGCTCTCGCGCTTGTTGGGTGTGCAGGCACGGCAACAGGCCAAGCGGGATCGGCGTCGGCCCCGATGACCATGGCGGAATATGAAGCCAAGATGAGCAACATCGAAAGTCGCGCCATGACTATGGGAAAGGATATGAATACAAAGATGGCCGATTCGATGAAGGGAGCCAACCCCATGGATCCGGCGGCCATGAAAGCGGCAATGCCGAAGATGGCGCCAATCGCCAAACAGTTTCGCGAAGGTCTGGGCAAGCTCGTCGATGAAATGAAGGCAATCAACCCTCCCGCCGAGCTTAAAGAATTCCATAAATTGCAGGGTAAGCAGGCGGACTCGGAGATGAAGGATGTCGACGGTATGGTGGCCGCCATGGAGAAGGGCGACATGACAGCGCTATCCAAGATGGGTATGGATTCCGCCGCAAGGCAGGCCAAACAGCAGGAGGAAATCGACGCGGCGTTGAAGAAGGCAGGCTTCGATCCTGCGAAATATCACACGGACAAAAAGTTCGTCAAGCTCACGAAGTAAATTTCGGCTGATTGGAAGGCGCATTCCTCCACTGGGTGCGCCTTCTTGCTTTTAATCGCTGAGAACGAACGTGACTTTCATATTGACGCGATACTCGGTGATCTGTCCGTTCGAGACGACCAGCGTCTGCTCCTGGATCCATGCGCCTTGGATCTGCTGAACGGTCTTTACAGCGCGCGCAATGCCCTCTTTGATCGCGTCGTCGAAGCTGTTCGGCGATGAAGCCGTAATCTCAAAAACCTTCGCAACTGCCATTTGTCTTCTCCTTTGAAGCGGGGCGGGAAAGCTGCCCACATGATAAAGGTACCTTGACGAAGGGGCCGACTGCCATAATTTTGCCGGCATGCTTACGATTTATCGCGAGGAAGACGCCGATCCCGGTCTCATCTTGGGAAAGCGCGTCGGAGTGATCGGCTATGGCTCTCAGGGCCATGCGCATGCGCTTAATCTAAGGGATAGCGGCGTAGAGGTCTGCGTTGGCTTGCGAGAAGACTCCGCCAG
>DASSBY010000100.1:0-3855 GCA_035698285.1 Fimbriimonadales bacterium
GGACCAACGACCTTACGCAAACGAGTTTTGGATTTAGCCGCGATGACGCAGAGGGCAAGTTCCTTGGCATTTACGTCCAGCAGGGCATTCTCCCTGTCAATCCCTTTGAGTCCATCGACACCGCCGGCGTCGGACGGCTTATGAAGATTTGTACCGCCGAGGGCCGTGAAACCAATCCTTCGCTCAAGATCGGCATCTGCGGCGAGCACGGCGGGGACCCCGCCAGCGTCGAGTTTTGCCATTCCATCGGCCTCGACTACGTGAGCTGCTCTCCATTCCGCGTTCCCATCGCGCGCCTCGCCGCCGCCAAGGCAGCCGCGAAGCAACGCACCACCGTCGAAGTCGACGTTTAGGGGCTCTTCTAGGCCATAATTAAGGCCATGCACAGCCTGCGTGAAACCTTAAAAAAGCGAGTCCTCATTTGCGACGGCGCTATGGGCACGCAGATACAGGCTGCGAATCTTACGTCTGAGGACTTCGGCGGACTCGACGGCTGCAACGAAAACCTAAACCTAACGCGACCCGAAATTATCGGCGAAATTCATCGGCGATATTTCGAAGCGGGCGCGGACATAGTCGAAACAAATACTTTCGGTGCGATCTCGTACGTCCTCGACGAATACGGGATCGGCGATCAGTTGGAGGAGATTTGCAGGGCCGCGGCCAAAATCGCTTGCGAAGCGAGGGATGGCTCAGGTCCAAAAAAATTCGTGCTCGGCGCGATCGGCCCGGGAACGAAGCTCATAACGCTGGGCAATATCGATTTTGATGCCGTCGAAGAAAGCTATCGCATTGCCTTCCGAGCGTTAATTGAGGGCGGTGTCGACGGACTCCTCATCGAGACGATGCAGGACCTCCTGAATGTTAAGGCGGCGACGGTCGGAGCGATTGGTGCTCTCAAGGAGACGGGCGTCGACATCCCGTTGTTCGTGCAGGTAACCATGGAGGCAACGGGCACCATGCTGGTCGGCAGTGAAATCGGCGCCGCAGTTAATTTCCTAGAGCGGTTTCACGAGGTTGAAGGAATAGGCATAAATTGCGCTACCGGCCCCGAAGAAATGCAGCCACATGTCCGCTTTTTGTCGCAGCACTCGCGCGGTTTCATCAGCGTACAGCCTAACGCCGGCCTTCCCGTTATGGAAAAGGGCGAAGCGCATTACAAGCTAACGCCAGCCGACCTCGCGGAATACCATTATAAATTCGCAACCGAGTTCGGCGCAAATATTGTGGGCGGCTGCTGCGGTACGACACCAGAACACATTCGGGCGGTGCGCGACAAGATTGGCGAAATGGAGCCGCTAATTCGCACCGTAGATCCTCTCATCGGCTGTTCTTCCCTTTATCAGTTCCAACCCTACGATCAAACGCCGAGCTTCTTCATTGTCGGCGAACGTACCAACGCGAACGGCAGCAAACTTTTCCGTGAATTGCTGGCCGAGGAAAACTGGACTGCCCTGACGGAGCTGGCGCGCGAGCAAGAAAGTGAAGGGGCGCACATTCTCGATGTGTGCACGGCCTACGTCGGACGAGACGAAATAAAGGATATGTCTCGGCTCTTGTTCGATTATGCCCAACAGGTCACTGTTCCGATCATGATCGACAGCACCGAATGGCCCGTTATCGAAGAAGCCCTAAAGCGGGTGCCGGGGAAGGCCGTAGTCAATTCCATCAATTTCGAAGACGGGGGAGAACGGGTCGAGCGAGTCCTGGCTCTTTGCAAGAAGTATGGAGCGGCGGTCGTTGCCCTCACCATAGACGAAGACGGGATGGCAAAAACTGCGGATAAGAAGGTCGCGATAGCCGAGAGGCTCTTGGAAAGCACGCGTCGATACGGCCTTCCAGATTCGGACGTTTTTATCGACTGTCTAACATTTACGCTCGGTTCCGGAGACGAGGAATTTCGCAGGGCGGGCATTGACGCCATCGAAGCGATTCGTACGCTGACGGACAGTCATCCGGACATAAATACGCTGCTTGGCATTAGCAATATCAGTTTCGGCCTAAAAGCCTCCTCGCGACACGTCCTCAATTCGGTTTTTTTGCATTACTGCCGAGAGGCGGGCCTGACGAGCGCGATTGTGAACGCGTCAAAGATAATGCCCGAAAGCCAGGTCGCCGCCGAGATTTGGGAAACCGCCCGCAAACTTGTATTCGACGAGCGGGCGCCAGAATATGATCCCCTTATCGACTTCATGGCCAGATTTGAGAACGTGAAGGCCGTTCGCCCCACCGAAGAAGCGCTTTCTGGCCTAAGCATAGAGGACAAGCTTAAACAGCACATCATCGACGGAATCAAGAAAAATCTCGTCGAGGACTTGGATGCCGCGCTCGAAACCTATGAACCTCTTGCCATAATCAACGAAATCCTTTTGGACGGCATGAAGACAGTGGGCGAACTTTTCGGCTCTGGAAAAATGCAGCTCCCATTCGTCCTGCAGAGCGCCGAAGTTATGAAGTCCGCAGTCGCGCACCTGGAGCCGCTCATGGACAAGGTCGAAGGCTCGGACAAAGGCGCGATCCTACTCGCCACCGTCGCCGGCGATGTTCACGATATCGGCAAAAACCTAGTCGACATCATCTTGACGAATAACGGATTTCGCGTCGTCAATATCGGCATTAAACAGCCGATAGGAAATATTATCAACGAGGCTCAGACCCATAAAGTCGACGCGATCGGAATGAGCGGCCTCTTGGTTAAGAGTACCTTGGTTATGAAGGAGAACCTCGTCGAACTAAACGACCGCGGTCTTTCTGATTTTCCTGTTATTTTGGGCGGAGCCGCACTTACGCGCGCTTATGTGGAGCAGGACTTGCGCAGCATTTATAAAGGGAAACTTTGGTATGCGCAGGACGCTTTCGAGGGCCTAAACATTATGGAGCGCCTCGATGAAATGCCAGCCGAATCTCAAGAAGAACGGGAATCGGAGACGCCATACCAGCGTGTTACGAGCCATCGCCTTCCCGATACGAATCCAGAACTTTATGCATTTGACGGTGTTCGCAGCGGCATCGCCGTGGACAACGAAATTCCAGTGCCGCCCTTTTTTGGACGCCGCGTTGTCGGGGGCATCGACATCGACGAAGTTTATCCCTACATCAACGATATAGCTTTGTTCCGCGGGCAATGGGGTTTTCGGCGGCCGAAGGATATGGATAATAGCCAGTTCAACGCGTATTTGGCCGAGAATGCGGTCCCACAGTTCGAGCGCATGAAAAAATATCTCGCGCCGTATTTCGAGCCTCGCGTCGCCTATGGCTACTTCCCTGCCCAATCCTGCGGCAACGATCTCGTTGTTTACGGCGACAATCGCGACATCGAGATCGCTCGGTTTAGATTTCCGCGCCAATCCACCGATCGCAGGCTTTGCCTTGCCGACTTCTTCGCATCCACGGACTCCGGCAAGATGGATATCGTCGCATTCACGATTGTGACCGTCGGCAGCAAAGTCGCTGCGCTGGAAAAGGAGTTGTTTGCAAAAGGCGACTATCAGGATTACCTGTTCGTCCATGGCATGGGCGTAGAAACCGCCGAGGCTCTGGCGGAATATTGGCACCGGAGGGTCCGAGCGGAATTGGGCTTCGCGTCTGAAGACGCCGGAGATATCAAACTTCTGTTCAGCACAAAATATCGTGGGTGCAGATATTCGTTCGGCTACCCGGCATGTCCGAATATTGAAGACCAGCGCACGCTTTTCGAGCTCTTACATCCCGAGGAAATCGGCATCGAACTCACCGATGAGTTCATGCTGGTGCCCGAGCAATCCACGAGCGCCCTGATTTGCCACCATCCCGAGGCGAAGTATTTCAATATAAGATGATCAACGCAAGAGAACTGCGCAAACGATTTCTTGCCTA
>DASSBY010000101.1:0-12170 GCA_035698285.1 Fimbriimonadales bacterium
AAGGTCATCCTCATCAATTTGGGCTCGGAGCCCATTACGATTGGCATTGGTGACCGCATAGCCCAGCTTGTAATTTGCCCGGTTTGCAAGGCCGAATGGGTCCCAGCGGTCGAGCTTCCCGAGTCAGATCGGGGTGCGGGCGGGTTTGGGAGCACAGGTTCGTGAAGCTCTGCGACAAATGCTTTTCGATGGTCGAAGAAGGCGCCGCCTTCTGCGGCGAATGCGGCGCGCCGACGAACTCGGACCCGGCGCTCGAAGGCAGCGACACGGTGGTCTATCCTGAAATTGCGAAAGCCAACCTTCTTAGGCTGCGCGGCGAGGAAAAAGAGGCGGAGAAAATATGCCTTGCGATTTTGCGCCGTTTTCCGAACAATCCAGCCTCGCATGTTCTTCTCGGCGATATCAACGTCGAGGAAGGAAAGCTGGACCAGGCCAAGCAGTGGTACGAAATGGCGCTCGAGCTAACGCCCGAAAACGCGGCGCTTCGCGCGAAACTGGTCCGCTTGAACGAAACTCTTGCTCGCCAGCAGACGGAATATGGCGTCTCCGGCCTCGAGGTGCGGCCGCCAAGCAAGGGGATTCTGGGGCTGCTCATCGCCGGCGCGTTGATGCTTTGCGTGGTTGCGGCGCTGGCGTTCTGGCTTGGGAGCGTGAGCCGGAAATCGCGGGTCGACGCTATCGAGCCGATCTCCATCAACGGCGTGGCGCCTCCTGCGCCCGCCACCGCGCAGCGGACCGAGAGTCCGCCTCCGCCGCAGGAGACAACTCCTCGTCAAAAAGAGCCCACAAAGTCCGATGATCTGCGCGGCGCGGTTTCGGGCGCGATCCCCGCTGATCGAATCATAGGGCTGGAACTTGGCGCAGACGGATCGTCTGCGTCCATTTCGATCAAGGGAGGAACGCAGGACGCTATCGACGCCGCGCTCGTCGGCAGTGCGGCTATCGAGTCGGGACTCTCGACGGTAGCGATCCAAGTTGTTGATCCGAGTTCAACTCAGCCGCGATTTGCTGCGACGGTGACGAGCGAATCCCTAAAGAATGCATCCGGGCAGCAGGGAACCTACGAGTGGGCCGCGAGCATCTTAGTTAATCCGAACCCGCCATTGGGCTCCGAATAAAAAGCGCAAGGTAGCATCATGCCTATGGTTCGCGTTCGCTATGCGCCATCGCCGACGGGAAGCCCACACGTGGGAAACATCCGGACAGCGCTGTTCAATTACCTTATGGCGCGGCGCCATGGAGGCAAATTCATCGTCCGGATCGAGGACACCGACCGGGCGCGCGAGGTCGAGGGGGCTTTGCAGGACATTCTGGATAGCCTCCGATGGCTGGGCATCGACTGGGATGAAGGGCCGGAAGTTGGCGGACCTTTCGCTCCGTATTTCCAAAGCGAAAGGACGGATATTTATAGGTCGTATGGCGGCCAGCTTGTCGACAACGGCCACGCCTACCCCTGCTTTTGCACGCCGGAGATCCTCAACGAGATGCGCGAGTACCAGCGCATAAACAAGCTGCCGACGGGATACGACCGGCGATGCCGAAGACTATCGAAAGACGATGTGGCCGACAAGATCGCAAAAGGAACACCATTCGTAGTGCGCCTTGCGATGCCGCTCGAAGGCACGACGGTCTTCGAAGACGCCGTGCGGGGAAAAGTCGAATACGAAAACGCTTTGGTGGACGACCAGGTTCTCCTCAAAAGCGACGGCTGGCCAACTTATCACCTTGCGAACGTGGTCGATGATCACCTGCAGGACATCTCGCATGTTATCCGGGGCGAAGAATGGATAAGTTCAACGCCGAAGCATATTCAAATTTACAAAGCGCTCGGCTGGGAGCCGCCAATCTTTGCGCACGCGCCGGTCATCAAGGGGCCGGACGGATCCAAGCTGAGCAAGCGCCACGGCGATACGCGCTGCCTTGATTACCGCGAGAAGGGTTTTCTCGGGCCGGCCGTGGCCAACTTTATCGCGTTGATCGGCTGGTCGCCTAAGAACGACGTCGAAGTCATGTCGCTCACCGAAATGGCTTCCGCCTTCGCCATCGATGGAATACAACCATCGCCGGGTGTTTTTGATATCCAGAAGCTGCATTGGATGAATGGTGTCTATATACGGGCACTTTCTCCGGAGGATCTCTACGACAAGGTGCGCGCTTTCGACGCGGCGACTTCGGACGAAGGGTATCTCGAAAGCCCGTCGCGCTTCACCTTTCACAACGCGCTCGAAACGGAAAGCCGCAAGTACGTGACGCGGGCGCTCGTTTTGGAGCAGGAACGGGTAAAGCTGATGACCGATTTTCCTGACGCAACGGAGTTTTTCTTCGACAACCATCCGAAAATGGATCGCGACGCGGCCGAAAAGTGGCGCGGATCGCGCTATGTCGAGCAGCTTTTCCATCTGATCCGGCAGGGGTTGCCTGAAGCGGAGGAGCCGATGTCTCCACCAGAATGCGAGGAACTCGTAACGGGAGTGGCACAGGAGCTCAAACTGCAGAAGCGGGGCGATGCGATCCATCCTCTGCGCCTCGCTCTGACCGGCAGGACGAAGGGGCCGGGTCTATTCGAGCTGATGTCGCTCCTCGGTCCGACGCGGATGAGGACAAGGCTTGAGCTTGCCCAGCGCTACTTCGGTTAAAACTCGTAAAAGTAACAGTAGACAAGGCCGGGGGGGGGTACCACGGTATGATCGGTTTCATGAGGAAAATACTTGCGAGATCGGGTCTTTGGTCGGTTTGCGTTACCGTGCTGGTTTCGCCACTCCTGCCCAGCGGATCAGCATTTTCAAACGACAATCAGCACCACTGTGGATGTTCGGATCGTGGGAGGCGTTCCGGCAAGTTTTCCCAGATCGATATACGTGTGCCAGCTGACGGCGAAGGCGGTGTCGCCGGTTATCCTCCATGCCCGACAGGGAACTGCGCGACTCAGACTTGGACGGAGCCAGTTTGCCTCGAGCAAGGCGACCATGGCATTCGGTGCTATCATGACTTCACCGTATATGTCTGCACCGGAGCAACCTATTGGAATTGCAATGGCTACCAGTGGATGTATACTTCGGTGCACTGCCGTCCTTTTATTGGCGTACTCCCGACATGTCCAGAATTTATCGTCGATCCGTCATGGCAATACTGTGAAAAAGGTTGAAACACCACGAAGCATCGACCTTTACGTTTCGGCCGCAGCAGGTGGATTTCTCGGCGCGTATATTGGGCTTGCCATTGACTTTTTGCTTACGCCCTGGTTCATTTCGGTTTGGCTCGCTTGGAGCGGGCATCCGAATGCCGACGTAAGACCCTGGGAAGGCGCTTTGAGTAGGCTTATCGCGCATCCCGCATGGGGCGAGGTCATCCTCTACGGTGCTATCGGGGCAATTGCCTTCCTCGGAGGATACTGGTGGCCCAAGCATCGCATTAATTTCCTGTGTGGGGGGTTTCTTGCTATCGTGCTATACAAGTGGCTTCCTGGATTGTTTTTGCCGCCAGGCGGCACAGTTGTTGCCGAGGCGCTTGCCATGTATATTCTCCAGACTTTGTTATTTGCAGCGATCACAATTTCATTTGGCTGGTGTGTAGCGGAGGGGCTCACGCGTCTCGCGCGCAGGCTCACCGAATGAAACGAAGCCGCGCCATTAGCCTTGTTGAAATCCTGGCGGTCGTGGTGATTATCGCCTTCCTAATGGCAATTTTGCTTCCGGTCTACCAGAGCGCGCGCGTCAAATCGAAGCAGCCTGCATGCACCTCGAATTTGCGCCAGATCGCTGCAGCATGGAACATATATCTTTCATCGAACGATGAGCGCTGGCCGAACAATTTCGAAGAATTCGTAACGAAAGACGCTTATCCCATATTAGCGTGTCCGGCAGATGGTTTGCCGCACGGAGCGAACGTGCAGGACACGGACCGCATGCACGCACGCGTAAGCTACTTTTATATCTGGGGCCTCGCCGACTTCCGTGAAAAAATGCTGGCCGCAGATACTGATCCAGGAATTGTGTCATGCGTCATGCACGGCAATCTGGACGAACACTCCACGACGATCTCGGAGGCTCGAAAAGACACCGAGGGAACAGTTTTGAGGTTGCGAAAAGATGGCTCCGTAACGATCGTCCAAGTCGACCACATGTGCTGGAACGGCCTGCGATTTCGCCCGGATTGGAACTTTTATACCGACGCTCAGTGCCCGCCACCTTATTGCCCCGCCGGATCGGCGCCCTGCGATTAACCGCCGATTTTTTGCTTTATCTCCGCTATATGCCTTTGCGCGCTTGCGTCGCCAGGCATACGCCTTAATCGTGATTCCCAAACGGCAAGCGCATCCCTTAGCCGCCCGGTTTCTTCATACGCGCGTCCAAGCATAACGGCTGCGGAAAGCGACTTAGTTTTTTCGATAACCGGAGCAAGGGTCTCGATAATGTTCGGCCAATTCTTCTTTCGGTAATAGAGATCGGCGAGGTTCTCCGCAAAAACCGGGTTGATTTTGTCGAGGCCAAAAAGCCTCCGCGCCTCCGCAACAGCTTCATCGTAACGCTCGACGTTGATAAGCATGTAGGCGAGGTCGGCCGAAATTTGCGGGTCGCGTGGATGCATTCCTGTCTTGAAGCGCAAAAACATTACGCAGTCTTCGAAGAAGCCCGCATGCCAGCAGAGGTCGAGCCGTCGATCGACGATTTCCTCCATCGTAGACCAAATCTTGTCCGCCCTGTCCTGCGCCGAGGCGGGGCCGACAAGGCAAATCGCAGCGGCGACCGCAGCGAAAAGACTCATTTGCTTAGCTCCGCTTCCATAAGTGAGTTGACAAGCTCCGCGTTGGCCCGGCCCTTCGTGCGCTGCAAGACTTTGCCGACCAAAAATCCCTTCACATTCACCTTTCCGTCCTTGAATTTTGCGACGGCGTCCGGATTTTCGGAGATTGTATCCTTTATCACCGCAAGAATCGAATCGGAGTCGGAAATTTGGGATAGTCCTTCACGCGACACTATTTCTGAGGGCATTTCACCGGTCTTATAGCTTAGCGCAAAAACATCTTTCGCAGTCTTTCCGCTAATCCCGCCCATTCCGACAAGCTTGACCAGGTCCACCAAGTGCGCCGGCGAAACCTTCGATTCCGACGCGGCAATTTTGTCTTCGTTCAGCAACTTCGCGAACTCGCCGTTCATCCAATTGCAAACCTGCTTGGGGTCTCCGCCCATCATAACGGCTTCGTCGAAAGTCCTGGCCCACTCGCGGTCCGAAACCAAAACGCCTGCGTCGTAAGCGCTCAGGCCCAGGTCGCCGATATATCGCCGGCGTTTTTGCATTGGCAGCTCCGGCAATCCTGCTCGCATTTTCTCGATATATTCCTCGGTAAATACCATTGGCGGAATATCGGGATCCGTGAAGTACCGATAATCGTGCTCCTCCTCTTTCGTGCGCATTATGTGGCTCGTCTCCGCGCTCTCATCCCATCGACGAGTTTCCTGCCTTAGCGCTACGCCGCGCTTCAAATCCTCTTCCATCCGCTTTTGCTCATGGCGAATTCCCGAGGCGACCGCGCGAAACGAGCCCAAGTTCTTCAGCTCGGTCTTTACTCCCAGCGTCTCCGAGCCCTCGAGCGCAATAGAAATATTCGGTTCGCATCGAAGGCTGCCTTGCTCCATTTTCCCGTCGCAAACTCCTAGATAAATCAGGAGAAGCCGCAGTTGCGCCAAATATTCGCGAGCTTCCTCAGGCGTATGAATGTCGGGGGGGAAATCTGTTACGATTTCCATAAGCGGCACGCCCGCGCGGTTGAAGTCAACGCCGCTTCCTCCGGAGGGAAGGTGCATTAGCTTGCCCGTATCTTCCTCGAGATGGACGCGCCGAAGCCGGATGCGTTTCGTTTGCAAAGCGTCTTCGCCGGCGGGAATTTCGAGATATCCTGCGAAGCCAATCGGGTTTGTCTCTTCGTATTGGCTAATTTGATAGCCTTTCGGGAGGTCCGGATAAAAATAATTTTTGCGATGGAATAAGCTGCGCATCGCGATCGAACAGTTGAGGGCGAGCGCAGTGCGGACCACGTGCTCCACGGCAAGGCGATTTACGACCGGAAGCGATCCCGGGAGCCCGAGGCAGGTGGGGCAGACGCGCGTGTTCACCTCGCCTCCGAACTCGTTGCGGCAGGGGCAAAACATCTTGCTCAGCGTCAAAAGCTCGGCGTGAACTTCCATACCGACGCTAGTTACATATCCCACGGCCAGATTTTGGCATGGGAATCGACCATAATCCAACGTAGGAAGGATTAGTAATGCCACGCTACGTTCAACTCGGAAAAGTGCCCAAAAAAAGGCATATCGCATTCCGCAAGCCGGACGGCGGTCTCTATTCTGAGCAGGTCATCGGCGTTCATGGCTTCAGCGGCATCATGAGCGTCGCCTACCATATCAACCTGCCGACGCGCATCGCCAAGTTCGAAGCCCGCGGCACTGTGGCCCCCGAATACGTCGCCCACGAGCCGCTGCACCACCGCCATCTCAAGACCCGCCTGATGAAGCCTTGCGGCGACCCCGTTTCCGGCAGGATCCCGTTGATGGGGAACAACGACGTCCTGTGGAGCCAGGCCCTTGTGGCGGATCAGATGGACTACTTCTACAAGAACGCCGACGGCGACGACGTTCTCTTTATGCACGACGGCAGCGGCATCGTGGAAACGATGTACGGTCCGCTGCCTTATCGGCCCGGAGACTATGTGGTCATTCCCCGTGGAACGATATACAAAGTCGTGATGGACAGCGTGCCGCAGCGAATGCTTTCCATCCTCGCCTTCAGCCACGTCGAAACGCCCAAGCGCTACCGCAATGAATATGGGCAGCTTCTCGAGCATGCACCCTATACAGAACGGGACTTCCATCCACCAACTGAACTGGCAACGCACGACGAAAAGGGCAGCTTCAAAGTCCTCGTCCGCGCGCGAGGAGAGTTGACCGAGCTGACCTACGACTTCCACCCTTTCGATATCGTCGGATGGGATGGATATGTCTATCCTTACACCTTTAACATTAACGATTTTCAACCCATCACGGGGATGCTGCACATGCCGCCGCCGATTCATCAAACGTTCCAAGCCGGCAACTTCGTGATTTGCAGCTTCTGCCCGCGAATGCTGGACTATCATCCTGAGGCTGTGCCGGTTCCGTATAACCACTCGAACGTCGACAGCGATGAGGTTCTGTACTACGTCAACGGCAACTTCGGCTCCCGCAAAGGTATCGAGGAAGGCTCGATCACATTGCACCCGCTGGGAATACCGCATGGACCGCAGCCAGGCGTTGCCGAGGCTTCGCTCGGAGCGACGAGGACCGAGGAGCTCGCCGTTATGGTCGACACGTTCCATCCGCTCAAGCTGACCCGCGAAGCGCTCGAAATCGAGGACGATTCGTACTGGAAGAGTTGGCAGTAAGCTTCTAACCCTCCCCCGCAATCGTCCATCTTTTCGATGGCACAAAACCCGCCTGTCGGAAGTCGCGGTCTTTGGGGCATGTCGGGCTACCATTGGACCGTTCTGCTTGCTGCTTGGCTCGGCTGGGGATTCGATGTCTTCGACGGGCTGCTCTTCAACTTCGTCGCGCCAAACTGCGTGCCGGCGCTTCTTGGACTAACCATCGGATCGCCCGAGGCAAAGCAGGCGGCCTTACAATGGAGTGGGGCGCTGACGTCGATCCTTCTGATCGGCTGGGCGGTCGGCGGCATTCTTTTCGGGAAGATTGCCGACAGGATCGGCCGGAAGAAAACGCTCATGCTGACGATGGGGACGTTTGCCGTCGGAACCGCCCTTTGCGCCGCGGCGCCAAACATCTGGCTCCTTATGCTGTTCCGAGTGGTTGCTTCCCTCGGAATCGGCGGAGAATGGGCCGCCGGGGCATCGCTCGTGGCGGAAGTTGTTCCCGAAAAGAGGCGTGTCGAGGCGGGCGCGCTGTTGTACACTTCTGCGCCCATGGGCCTCTTTTTGGCGACTTACGTTACCTACTGGATACAGGGAGTCATGCTGCCGGGATCTCCGGAAACGTCGTGGCGGTGGGTGTTTCTGTGCGGCCTTATTCCGGCGATCGCCGCATTTGCAGTGCGGTCTTTCTTGCGAGAGCCGGAGCGTTGGCAGAAAGTTGCGGACACCGCGCATCCGACGATTAAAGAACTTTTCAGCCCGGCGGTCCGCAAAATTACGATCAGCGGATTTTCGATGGCGGTGATAGCACTGGTGACCTGGTGGACTGCGAATGCGTTCATTCAAATCGTCGTCAGCGGTCTTGCGCAAGGCGAGGCGGCGCGGCAATCTCTCGATGCAACCGCGACGCAGGTACTCGTTGAAAGCTGGAAAAAACTCGCCACTAACTGTTTCAATATCGGCGGGCTTATCGGCACGCTTCTGACCGTACCCATATCGAAGGCTTTGGGCAGAAAGGTGATGTTCGGCATCTATTTTCTGCTTTCAGCGATTGCCTTGTACGGAACTTTCGGCCTCGATATGGATGCGCATACGCGTCTCTACGGCTACTTCTTTATCGGCCTGACAGTGTTCGGTGTTTTTGGCGCCTTCACTTATTATCTGCCCGAGTTATTTCCAACGCGGCTGCGCGGCACGGGGGCGGGTTTTTGCTACAACTCCGGGCGCCTAATAGCAGCTTTCGGTCCTTTTCTAGTCGGGATCGTTGCAGGGATGGGGAAAGACGCTACGGCGGCGGCCCTGCGGGTACTGAGTTGGGTCTGCATCGTCCCAATCGTTGGGTTGTTGCTGTTGCCGTTGGTTATCGAAACGAAGGGGCGCGAACTGGCAGATTAAAAGCAGAACCGGGCAACTGGGCGCCCGGTCTGCCTTCTCTCTCCTTAATTTCGTTTTAGAAGACGGCTACATGTTCGAAGCTCTTGCCGAAAAGCGTCGCGCTGTCTGCGCCCATCCACTGATCGAGAATCGTAGCATAAACTTGGCGAAAATCGGTATGCCATTTGACGTCTCCGCGCTCTAAATTGGCGAGGTCTGGATTCGGGCCGACAAGGCCGCCCTTGAGGTTGCCACCGAAAAGAAACATTGGCGCGGCCGCGCCGTGATCGGTCCCGCCGCTGGCGTTTTCCGCCGCGCGTCGCCCGAATTCGCTGAAAACCATTACCGTCACTTTCTTCGCTTTGCCGAGACTCGACATTTCGTCCATAAATGTCTTAATCGCTGCGCTAAAGCCCTTAAGAAGCGCTTCGTGTTGCCCTGCCTGACGGCTATGCGTGTCAAAACCGCCGCCGGCGATGTAGACGATGCGGGTTTTCGGCGACGTTGCGATGAGCTGCGCTACCTGCTTGAAAGCTTGTCCGAACTGATCGCTTCCGTAGGTATACGTCGATTTATAATTTCCGACAGACTTATTTAGCTCTGACATCGCATCGAGCGCAGATTTCGTGGCCATTTGAACGGCTCGGGAATCGCTGCCGCTCGGAGCATCGTTAGCTTGGATCTCTCGCAAAATCCGTTCGGAATCAGGGTCTCCAAGGAGCGACTGAATGTCTGCGAGGCTCGCAAAGCAGGGAACGGAAGCGTTCTTGGCTTTCAACGCAGCGGATTTGTTACGGTTCAATTCGATGGCTACGACCGGGTTTGCGCTGCCTTTTTGCTGCTGATCGTCGAGATATCTCCCCAGCCAGCCATATTGCTCCGGTTTATCCGGGTTGGCGGTCTGCCAAATTTCCATGCTCCTAAAATGTGAGCGGTTGGGATTCGGATAGCCGACGCCTTGGACGATCGCCGCATTGCCTGATTTGAAAAGTTGAAATACGCCATCCATGGCCGGATGCAGGCCCATGCTCTCGTCGAGCTTGAGCACCGAATCCGCGGCCACCCCCAGGCTCGGCCGCAGTCGGCGATACTCCGCATCCGACCATGGAATCAGCGTATTGAGCCCATCGTTTCCACCGCTAAATTGGCAAACGACGAGGATGTTGTCAGGGTCGATTTTCCCGCCTTTCGAAAGTCGCAAAACGTCGGCTCTTGCAATTTGTGCGAGCCATGGGGGCGCAGCAAGTCCCAAGGCGACAATAGCGCCGGTCCGCAAAAAATCGCGTCTCGTTAAGTCATCAGACATTTATTTCCTCTCTTAGCAAAATTGAAACTCCGGCGAGGCGAAGAGCGCACGAAAAACGCTTTCGATAATCCGTGGCGCCATCGCTCTCGGCAATTGGTCAGCGCCGTCGGAGGCTTCCTTGCAGGCGTCGACGAGCGTCTTTCGATGAGATTCCGAAACGGTAGCGTCCACAAGGTGGAGCAGCATGTCGACGATGGTTTCGCTCTCGGAACGTGACCTGCCAAGCAGGGATGACGCTAAGGCCGCGGCCGCCGTGCCGTTTCCAAAGAGGCCATCGGCGACCTTTATCCTCTCGATCATCGTTGCCGAGCTTATCCATGCCTTGCCCCAGTCCCATCCGGCAACATCGGGCGGATAGAACAGCTTCATCCCCTGCCGCTCCATAGCCGTCTCCGCAGAGCGCGCCGGCCCGAGCGCAGCCCGCTGGCGCCCACCGTCCTGCATTGCTTTCATGGCGGCCACTCCGATCCCCAATTGCCGATAAATTGAAACTGTAAAATCTGCAGGGTTTTTGATGAGCTTCCGAACGCACTTATCGCTCCAAAATTGGTCTGATTCGACAATCGTCATCAGCATCTTTCGAATTTGCATGCCTCCGTCAAAATATACTTTCGACAGCTTGTCGATGATGGCCGGCTCTGGGTTTTCATAGGCAAACCATTCCCAAAGTTTCCTCGCGATAGTGCGCGATGTTTCCTTGTGTGCGGCCAGCATTCCGCATACGTCGTCACCGTCGAAATTGCCCTCACTTCCCAATATCGCCTTCGTTCCGGTATCGTGCAATCCCGTTCGGAGTTGGAATTCGAAAACAGGCTCGCCTTTCGATATCATTCCTGCGATTTCCTCTGGCGTCGGCCTTTTGCGCGGGCGCGCGGAGCGGACTCTAAATCCCCAGCCAGTAAACGCGCGCGCGGCCTCCTGCACGTCTTTTTCCGTGTAATTGCCGATCCCCAGAGTGAACAGCTCCATTACCTCGCGAGCAAAATTCTCGTTCGGCTTTCCCTTGACGTTCGTATCGTTGTCCAGCCACTTGATCATCGCCGCATCTTTACTCATTGCCTGAAGCAAGTCGAGGAACGATCCACTCGCATTGCGTCGCAACGTGTCGTTGTATTGCAGCATCATCGGCGCCTGGTTAACCTTCGACGCACTTACGGCGAAGTGGTCGTGCCAAAATAGCGTCAGCTTTTCCTGAAGTGGCCGTGCCGTCGTGATGAGCCGAAGCGCCCACCAAGCCATTAGCGACTGAATGCGCAATACCGGCTGTCCGTTTTTGTTCTTGCCAGCAAAATCCATCGGATTTATCGAGAACCCCTCGTCGACCTTATCGTAAACGACGAGTCGGTCGATCGTCCCTTCGACACCGAGCGGAAGGAAGAACTCCATTTCCGATAGGCTTGCACCAAAGCCAAGTCTTCGTAAGAGATGGGATATTTTCTGCTCTTTCGTTAGCTCCATTCGCCGTTGGATAATACGAATGCCGTCGCCCAAAGTTCAGTTAAGGCGAGATTTGAAGGTGAGTCGAAGAATCACGAGATCTTTCAGCATCCGAATCCCGTCGCGCAAGAGGCGAACCTTTGAGCCCTCCTGATGCGCCCATCGAATCGGTACTTCCGCGATGTCGTACCCCAGCGCTCGTGCAAGCATCAGAGCTTCAAAGTCATAGCTGAAGCCATCGAAAGTACATCGGCTAAAAACGGCCTTAGCCGCATCTTTGCGGAAAAGCTTGAATCCGCATTGCGTGTCCTTGATTCCGCGGATAGACAGCATTTGCACGGCGGCGTTAAAGGCCCTTCCGGCCATTTCGCGCCACCAGGGCTGCCGAATTTCAAGGCTGCTTTCCCTAAGCGGCCGGCTGCCGATCGCTACGGTAGCGTTCGCTGCGAAAAGCTTTTCTACCTCCTCGATCGGGGCCGCGAGATCTGCGTCGCATAGCAGCAGCCATTCCGCATCGAGCTTCGTCATCCCCAGGCGCACGGCATAGCCCTTTCCCCGGTTAGGCGTATAACCCTCTAAACAAAAACGTGCATCTTTGGCGGCGAGTTCCGAGACGATTTGCGGCGTGGAGTCTGTGCTTCCATCGCTTACGACCAT
>DASSBY010000102.1:0-4823 GCA_035698285.1 Fimbriimonadales bacterium
ATGATGGGCTCCGGCAAAACCACCGTCGGGCGCGAAGCGGCGCGCGCCCTCGGGTATCGCTTTGTCGATTTAGACAAAGCGATCGAGCGTTCGTCCGGCCAAACTGTCCCTGAGATTTTCGAAAAACACGGCGAGAATCACTTTCGCTTGCTTGAAACGAGGACGCTCGCCGAATTTGCGGGGGCGAACCGAGTCTTGGTGAGCGCGGGCGGCGGCGCGCCGTTGGCTGACGGGAACATCGAACTGATGCGGCGGATAGGCACCGTAGTCTATCTTCGCGCATCGGGGCAACTGCTTCGGCATCGGCTCGGCGGGTCCGGTGGCCGGCCAATGCTGCACGGAAACTTGGACGAGCGGATCGAAGAACTTCGAGCCGAACGTGAACCAGTTTATGAAAGCGCGGATTTCACGCTGAATGTGGACGGGCTTTCGCTTTTGGAAATCGTCGGCGAAGTGAAGCGGATCGCGGAGATGTCGCAATGAGGAGCGTTCGCGTTTTGGATACCTACGACGTGGGAATCGGGCCTGCTCCAGCGGCTTCGGACAGCTCGTTCATCATTTCAGACGAGAATGTGTGGCCGCTTTACGGCGGCGCCTTCGACGGCCTACCTTGCCTGGTTTTGCCGGCCGGCGAAGAGACAAAATCGCCGGAGACTTGGGCGCGATGCGTTTCCTGGCTTTCGCAATCAGGAGCGGATCGGTCGTCGACGGTGATTGCTCTTGGCGGCGGAGTTATCGGAGACTTGGCCGGATTTGCGGCTGCCACGTTTATGCGGGGCGTGCGTTTCGTGAATATCGCCACTTCTCTCATCGCGCAGGTCGATGCGAGCATCGGCGGGAAGACGGGCGTCGATTTGCCCGAGGGCAAGAACCTTGCCGGCGCCTTTTACCAGCCGGGAGCCGTTTGGTGCGACCCACGGCATCTGTCGTCGCTGCCGGATCGTCAATTTTGCAATGGTATGGCGGAAGTTCTGAAATATGGATTTATCATGGACACCGAGCTGCTCGGATGGCTTTCCGAAGAAAGGCCGTCAAAAGGCGACGCGGATAAGCTTGAGGAGATGATCTTTCGCTGCTGCACGGATAAGGCCGCAGTTGTCAACGAAGACCCGTTAGAACAGACAGGAAGGCGCTCGATCCTCAATTTCGGGCACACGGTTGGGCATGCCTTGGAGCAGGCGCTTGGCTACAGGAACCTGCTGCACGGAGAAGCTGTCATGATAGGAATGGTGGCTGAAGCGGCAATTGGCGAAAAAATCGGCGTCACGACGGCGGGCGTTCGCGCTCGTGTGGAAGAGTACGCGCTGCGATATTCACTGCCCACCGTATTGCCCGGACCTGATCTCGTGGAGACCATCATGGCCGCCATGCGGCGGGATAAGAAGGCCCAAGGCGGACGGATAGCCATGGCCCTTCTCAAAGGTATCGGCGAAAGCGAATTGGCGGTATCGGTGGATGAAAGCGCGGTGCGGGAGGTGCTTTGCGGATGATTTCGCTTGGATTTATTCGCTCGCTTGCGATGATTTTCGCCTTCGCCTCGCTGGTCGGCGGATACGCGATACATCAGTATATGCAGTTCCTTGGGTCCGAGCCCTTGGCCAGATGGTCGAATGCGATATCAAACGCAAATCTGGGTCTTGGTTGGATTCTGTTGATTTTGGCGCTGGCTCTCACCTTTGCTCACGAAAAAGAAGACAAATGATAGGCGACGTAATTTCCAATCGCTACGAACTACTGGAAAAAATCTCGTCTTCGCCGATTTTCGACAGCTATTTGGCACGCGATAAATTTCGAACTGCCGAGGTTTGCATACGGTTCGTCAACGAACCATTCTCGTCACAGACGGGATTTATCCAAGCGCTTGCCGCCGTCACGGAGAGAGCGGCGTTACTTGACCACCCGAATATTGCTCGCGTTTATGGAATGGGAGATTACCAGGGCAGACCCTATTTGATTTGCGAAGCGCTCAAGGGTTCCAGTTTGGTCGAGCGAATTCGGCGCATCGCACCTTTTTCTCCGCCCGTCGCTTGCGAAATCGGGATCGGCATTTGCGACGCTTTGGATTATGCCGCCTCGCGAGGAATGCCCCACGGCGATTTATGCGCCGACCATGTCTTGACCAATCTCGAAGGGCATGTTGCGGTCATCGACTTCGGACTTTGGGAAAGCTACGGCAAAAGCAGCAGTGCCGGGGCGATGGTTCTGCCGCGGATGGCGCCTTACTTGGCGCCCGAGGTCATTCAGGGCCAAAATCCCGATCCCTGCTCCGATGTTTATGCGCTGGGCGTAATTCTTTTCGAATTGCTCACGGGCAGCCTGCCTTTTTCGGGACCGAGCCCCGGTGCGATTTTGGAAAAGCACGCGACGCTTCCGCCACCAAGCACGCGTACACTTAATCCCGCCGTCCCGTCTTTCCTCGATCACGTCGCAAGCAAAGCGATGGCGAAGAATCCCGATGAAAGATATCAGTCGGCAAAGGAGCTTAAAACCGACCTGGAATCGCTCAAAGACGCGTTGAGATTTGGAAAGCAACTGCAATGGCAGGGGGGAGCCGCCGAAACAGCAACTACCCCGGCAGCAGCAGCTGAACAGTCGCAGCCGCGCCGCGCACGACGGCCGCGAGTAGAAGACGACGTGCCGGCATGGCTGCGAAACACGGTTTACGTGCTCGGCGGCATGGCGCTTGCGCTCGTTCTGGGGTGGATCGCGCTCAACCTGACGAAGAAGAAGGAGATCGAGCTGCCTAATCTGGTGGGCTTGACCGTTGCCGAGGCGAGGCAAAAGGCCAAGGCCGTAGGGGTGAACTTGGTCGTGGATTCCGAGCAATACAACGAAAAATTTCCCCAACCGGACACCATCGTTTCTACAGATCCCGGGCCGCGAACCCACGTTAGGGCGGGCACGGAAGTGCGCGCCACGCGGAGCCTCGGCAGCGTCTATTTGAACGTGCCCGACTTACGGGGCGTCCCCCTCGATGAGGCGAAGCGGCGGCTTCAGGCGGCGGGATTTCGGCTTTCCGACAAGATCAAGGAGGAGCCGAGCAGCACGATTCAACCCGGAATGGTGATCGAAACATCCCCCGGGCGCGGGCAACGGGTCAGCCGGAACGCGGCCATTTCCATTGTGGTGAGCCAAACGAGCGGAAAGGAGGGCGCGGCTAACAGCCAAGACCCGGACGAGATGCCCAACACCTGGACTCTGCGATTTCGCGTGAAGGACAGCGACGACTTTGTGAGCGTCCGCGTGGAAATGACCGACGAGGCCGACGACGACCGAGTGATTTTCGAAGAGCCCCGGGCGGGCGGCGATTATGTCGAGTTGCCCGATATCGAAGGGACGGGGCGCCGGGCGACGTTTCGCATCTATTTCGACGACCGACTCGCTCAAACTCGCCGATTGGAAGGCAACAGGCGGGACGAGAACCAATGAAGGCAATCCTCGCGCCTTCGATCCTTTCCTCAGATTTCGGCCGGCTCGCCGAGGCAGTATCCGCTCTCGACCGCGCCGACTGCGACTGGATTCACATGGACGTCATGGATGGCAGCTTCGTGCCGCCCATCACCTTCGGGGCGCAAGCCGTTGCGGCATTGAGACCGCTCACATCGAAGCCCTTCGATTGCCATTTGATGATCGAGCATCCGGAATCACAAGTGGACGCCTTTGCGGACGCGGGCGCGGACCGGGTAACCGTTCACGCCGAGGCTTGTCCCCACCTCCACCGGGTGCTGCAGGCAATTCGCGGCAAAGAAATGCTCGCGGGCGTGGCCATCAATCCGGGCACGGCGTTGGCCGCAGTCGGGGAGGTGTTGGAGCTGGTCGACCTTGTTCTCATCATGACGGTCAATCCCGGATGGGGCGGACAGGAGTTTATTCGCCGGCCGCTTGCGAAGGTGGCAGCGCTGCGGGCCATTGCCCCAACCCATCATATTGAAGTCGACGGCGGGATCAACGAGGCCACCATCGTCGAAGCGACAAAGGCGGGAGCGAATGCTTTCGTTGCCGGAAATTACACATTCTCGGGCGATCCTGTGGCGCGCCTGGCCGAGCTAAGGAGGGCAGTATGCGGCGACTTCGTTTAGTTATGACGATACTCATCGTCCTGGGAATTGGGATTTTGTTCAGCTATCCGTTTATGGTGGGTGCACCGCCAAAAAAGAACGACTCGCTGAAGGTGCGCAAAGAGTACGCGCTTCGACTGACCATCTTTTTCGGCGCGGTCTCGGTTGTGATGCTCGGAGCGGCGACGGCCGGGTATTTCATGACGCGGCGGATTCGCGATGAGTTTGCGGACCGATCGCTCAGGAATTTCGCGACCTTGATTACGCCAGCTCCCAAACCCAAACAAGACGATGACTCCGCCTAACCCGCGGTTCATGCGCGAGGCCATCGAGCTTTCCAAGATGGGATTTCCCGCGCCGAATCCTCGCGTCGGGGCGGTTGTGGTGAAGGATGGCGAGGTCGTCGCGCGAGGGTTTCATGAGGCTGCCGGCCAGCCCCACGCGGAAGTGGTCGCCTTATCCTCGGCGGGGTCAAAGGCCAAGGGGAGCGATCTTTACGTGACTTTGGAGCCTTGCGCCCACGAGGGCAAAACGCCGCCTTGCACCCTGGCGATCCTCGACCATTGCGTCGCCCGCGTAATCTACGCCGTGGATGATCCGAATCCGGCGGCGGCCGGCGGAGCGGACTTCCTTCGGGAGCATTCGGTGCACGTAGAAGCGGGGCTTTTGAGGGAGGCAGCCGCCGCGGAAAACCGGATTTTCCTGAGCCGATTTCTTTTTGGGAGGCCTTACGTTATGGTCAAATCGGCAATTTCCCTGGATGGC
>DASSBY010000103.1:0-5755 GCA_035698285.1 Fimbriimonadales bacterium
TGGACGAACGAAGATTGCACTTCCTTGAAGTATCTCGTCATGGCGACGGTCGCTATCTTGCGGTCCTGCCCGAAAACGATCGTTGGAGCGCCCTCGGATTTCACGCGGAACGAATTGGGAGTTATCTCGCAAGCCGGCAAGCTATAAGAATCCGTAAAAGCAAAGTGGCCAAATCCGCCTACTAGGCCGGCGGCGATAACGCTAATGAATGGGGACATTCATTAGCTCGAAGCCGAACCGGTTAGACGAAATAGAATAAGTGATGCCGATCTCTCGCTGGCCGATGCGATAGCCCAAAATAAGCGTGTGCTCGTTTATGATGGACTTTAAGTACCTATCCGTGGAGAGGGACGCGCCCAGTCTCCACTGCGTGCTCAAATAATACGATGCGTCCGCAAAAAGACTATAGCTATTGATGTCGAGCCCCTTCGAGGCAAATAGATTCAGGCCGTATTTCTGAGTATCGAGGAAAAATTCGCCGGTGAGCCTATGGCGTCCCGAGAGCGGAGTATTTAGGGCGTCCTGCGCGTAGTCGTAACTTAGCTGCATCGTCGACTGCGAGCCGAGCGGTGTCGCGATCGCCAATTTTCCTAGAATATTCAGGCCCTGGCCGGCCTTCCTCCCCCAAAGCTGAGTCATGGTAAGATTGCCGCTGAGGTTTCCGCCCTTCCACAGGCGTTGCGGAGTCAGAAGCAGGCGACTTCGAATTCCGTATCCTTCTTGGGCAGTTTCTGTCGGGCCTAACGCGGCGCGCGACGAACTGGCGGTAAGACCGATCGCTTCCATAAGCGGAAGGTCGCCGATCTTTTTCATATTGGTTTCCAAGTTGAAATCCGCTCTCTGGCTTTCGTAGCGCGTCCCCCTAAAGCTGCGCGCGCTCGACGCCGTGAAATTGGCGCTAAACCCGTTGAAGAGTCTCGAAGCGTTCACGCCGCCGTAAAGCCCCTTGAACCCCGGAAAATCTACGTTCGCGATCAGGCTGGTTTTCTCGTCGAACCTCTGGCTGTGATGCCAGCTGAGACCCATGTCCGTACGGCCGATTCCCGCGAGCGTAAGAGATCCCTCGCCCTTATCCGACATCATATACGTGTTTTCCCAATCGAGAAATACGCCCCGGCTGGCGTTGGAGCCTCGGGCATAATCTTGGCCGCTTCTCAATCGTAGAAGGCTCGTATGGGTCGGCGAAAGGGACAGGTAATAAGGATAATTCAGCTGCAGTCCGCCGTTCTCGAAGCCCACCAAGTAATCGCTAAACAGCCCGCTCGGAGAATTCGGGTCGAGCGCGTAAAGCTTGAGACTCATGAGTTTGGTATCGCCTACATAGAGCCTGGCGTCGTGGAATTGGATTTCGCGATATGGAAATGCGACGATCTTGCTGGCGTGGATGCTCGTCGTCCCTTTGCCTACGTCAGCAAATTCGAACTCTCTGGGCATGATGCCCTTGGTGCTCAGCGTCGCCTCAATTCCCGTAAGGTCATATCCTCCCTTCCGTCCTTCCACCGTTGCGATAGCCACACCCTTGCGCTGGCCGAGGTTATATCGCAGATACTCGCAGGGAAGCGAGACGTCGCCGATCTTTATCACGGCGTCCGTAGCGACAACCTTCAGATACGTCAGGTCGACTTGCATATCCTTCGCCGATATTTCGATGTCGCGAAATTTAAGCGTCGCCGAACGATCCTCAGCGCTCGCGACGATCAGCTTCAAGTCGTTGCTGTAAAAGAGGCTCGCATCGCTGGATACTTCGACAAACTGCCGTCCGACGTCGAGCTGTGCCCGGTCTCCGACGAACTCCACATTCAGCGTATTAATGGTGCCGATAGTCGGCGACGTCGCCGTTACTTTGGCTACCCCGGGCGTATCCGGAGCGACCAGCGTGGCCCTCGCCATGCCGACGTGCGTCGAACTGTCGGCGTCGCGAAAAGTCCCGAGCGTCGTCGAAAAACGAATGGGCGTGCCGTCCGGCGCAAGGTCCCCGTTGGAGCTTCGACCCTCCGCTTCGATGACACCTGAGCTTTGGCCATCGGCAAGAGAGATTTCCGGCTTTGCGCTAAGTTTGATGGATCCTGAGCCCAGCGCTGACGCACACAGGCCCACAGTAAACGCCGCCGTGAGTAGGCGGGCCAATAACGACATGAGTATCGTTAAGACGCGTCGAGTCCGCCGTCTTTCTTACGCGGAGCGGTCAAAATCTTTACGGCTTCGGGAACGGCAGTCTCGGCAAGCTTGGCAGCGGTGGCTTTGGCTGCGGCCATTTCGGTATCGCCTGCGCCTTCCGCGGTCATTGCCACGGCGCCGAGCAGCTTCGATTCGGCGATATCGTACAGCTCGATCGAGACGACCACCTTCGCCATCTTCTTCTCCGCGTCGTACTCGAACGAGTCCACCACCCCCGCCAAAGCTAACTGCCCGCGCATCAGCCGACCGAGTGTCACCGCCTTTGGCTGGCCGCCTTCGACTCCGGTAAAAGGTTCGAGCAGCAGGGCGCTCTTTAACGACCCCTCGGCAAGCGCACGCCGCACCGACGGATGCGTCCGCGAGAAAGTCAAAACTGCAAACTGAGGATCCTTCTTAAGCCGCTCGATGACCGCCTTCGTCAGTTCGTCTTGGAGCGAATAGTCTTTCGTCTCCATAACGCTTTCGCCGAGGCCGAAAGGAAAAGCTACAAGCGACTTTTTCGCCGTTTGGGCTTGGGCAGTAAAAGCGAGAAGCGCGAGCGCCAGGACGAAAATCGCCTGGCGCGCGCGCTTTGTTACTCCGGTGGTTCGAACCATCATATAGGACAGACGCCTACCGATTGACCACCGTTATGTCGAACCTCCGAACTCCGGGCTGGCTCATCGTAAAGGACATGGAAGAAGAATTCTTCATGTTCATGAACGAGCCGGTCTGCAAGTCGCGGATGATAACCGTGGCGCCCTGCGGAACAGCCCGCGGCATCTTCCAAGTCAGCGTGTAGGTTCCACTCTTCACGGTCGTAACCTGAGCATGGAAGGTTTGCACCTGTCCGGATTTGCGAATGTCGTACGCGTAAAGCGCGTTGGAATCGCCGGTGTGTCCGGTGAAAGCGAGCCGCAAGTTGCCGCCTGGCATGGCGGGTGCTTCCTTGGCGGATGCCTTTTCGGCTTCCTGAGTCGATTGAGACATACCGAACGCATTCATTCGGTCCGTCCCGCGAAGGCTTATGCCACTCACCGAAATCGGAACCATCCAACCGTTGTGGACGACCGGATCGGTGTGCTGCATCAGCGTCGCTCCACCCATGAAAACAATCGGCCACACGATGTCGATCGGGTTGACCGTATTCACATAGACCCAGTAGCCCTGTCCGGCGAGAAGAACTTGGTTCACGTTCGAATCGAACACGTATCCGCCCGCGGAGGTATCGAATCTCCACAGAGGACCGCGAATCCAGTTCTGGTCCGACATCTGCTCCCACGTAAACGTCTGGCCCGGGAGGGTCGAGTTCAAACCGATCAGTTGATTGAGCGGTATCGGATAGGGATGCGGATTGCCGATGAGGTTCCAACCGCGCTGAAGCGTCTGGGTGAACGGCGTAAAGATGTCGTGCTCGTTAGCCCCGGTCAGCGTAAACGGTGCAGGATCGCCATTGAAGACGACCCATTGGCCCACTCCGCGCTCCGCCTGGTTGGCGACCACATACGCTTGCGCGTCTGCGTCCCAATCGTAGGCCGTTCCGCCTCCTAATCCGATGGCATTGAACGAAGGATCGTTGAAGTCCCATGGGAACGTGACGAGGTTCGGTCCTGCGGCAAAGTCGACTTTGGGCGTCAGAGCAATCGTCGTGCTGCCGCTAATCGTTCGCGTCGGCGCGCTGACCGGGAATCCCGGATTGGCCTCGACGGAATAAGGCAGTATCCCGACGTGCGTTCCATCGGAAACTACGTTCCACGAAACCACGCCGAACTCATTCGGAGGAACGCTGTCAATTGTCTTCGTCGCCTGCTCTCCGCCGGCCAGCGTAAGGCCGGGCGGCAGCGTGATCGTCATCTGGACGTTCTGCAGGTCCACTTGCGAATTAATGCGTCCGTACTGGTTGTTTACATAGCCGTAAACCACGAAGGGATTTGGGTCGAGGAAGTTTTGGCCGCCGGGACTAAACTTGAGAACCTGATCGGCCTCAGTAGCGAGCGAGTACGGTTCACGCGTATCCACGTGAACCGAGGAAGGCTCGGCATAGAAAACGATCGTCCGCGATTCGCCAGGATCGAGCGAAATCGGATCCCACCAAAAGACCGCGGCCGTTCCGTGGAAAACGTCTTCCGTTATGGGCGCATCCCAAATATTGCCGCCATCGATACTGCCGGGGGTCGCCATTTCAAAGCGGTCTACCTTCGTTTGGTCGAGATGGCCGTCATTCGGCGTCATCAAGAAACGAAGCGCAGGAAACGGATCTGCCTGGTTGTACACGAAATCGACGTAGTCAGGAAAATTCGGATCGTTTGCGCGGACCCACATGTGCTGGAGCAGGCTAGGCCGCTCGGTCGGAATATAGGTAATAGGCACGGTCAACGGATCGCCCTTCATCCGCACCCACTGCGCGAATCGAAGTCCCGCCTGCACCGTGTCGGCGCCCACGTTCGTGAGCGTCCATTCCATTCGGATAGTCGGGCCGAGGTCGCGGAAGACGCACTTGGCCTGCACGTCGCCTTCCACAACGTCGGTAATCGAAAGATACCGATTGGAAGCGCCCGGAGCGATAACTTCCGTAAAGCCGTCTTCGCCCCACTTAGTATCTGTTGTGTTGCCGTCGGCATCGACGACGCGGATCGAGGCGTAGCCCAGCTTGTTGCTGCCCACGAAGTCGGCCGGCGGAAGCGGCGGCGTCTGATTGACGTTCGCCGAAACTGCGTCCGTCAGCGCGCAAACATCGTCGCTTCCACTTAGAAAGCTACCATTGATGCTGACAAACCCGATCGCGCCGGGGATGTCATGCGAGCCGACGAGCGGAGGCGGACAAGGAGGCGCCGGCCCGAAGTCGTAACTCCCGGTAAGCCCGACAAGCACGGAAAACATTCCGCCGGCCCCCGAAAGGTCGATGAACCTCGTGGAGTTCGCGTCTTGGCTCAGCGGGTCGGTGTTGTTCGGATCGAAGCATCCGTCGAAGAATTGGGCATTTGCCGAAGACATAGCCATCGTCATGAAGGCCATGCCCAACGCCGCCCCAAAGAAGTTTTTCTTATTACGTATCATTAGTATTCACCTTCAAGGCAATTGCCGGAGCGGTCTCCGGTTGAAACTTCCCAATGCAGAGATTGGCCGCCCGTCTCGCGGACGGGCGGCCATTGCTCCTATTTCCCTTTGCCGGTTCCGCCTTTGACGGTTCCGCCGCCCTTCGCCGTGGCTCCGCGGCGGAGCGGAGGAGGCGGAGGACCTTCGGGCCTGTCGAACTGGAACGGTCGGCTAAACACATAGCGCTCGCCCTTAGCATCTTTGACCGGACCGGGAACGTCGACGGAGTTCCGCGCGCCGACTCTCCAATAGAGCCGCTGCGTTCCGCTGAAGACGCCCGAGATGTCGAGAGGATCGGTCGAGATATTGCCCGCTTCGACAGAGTCGACTCGAGCGACGACGGCGATGCGACTGGCGTTCGCGAAATTCGACTGAGTCGAAACTTCGACTGCGTACTGGTCGGCGCCCGGCGTCGATTCCCAAGTGAACTGGACGAGGTCGCCGATATCGGTTGCGCCATTTTCAGGAGCTACAAGCGTGACGAGGTCGAGCGGCGTCGCCT
>DASSBY010000104.1:0-2804 GCA_035698285.1 Fimbriimonadales bacterium
TCTGGGCGAGCGGCGAATCGGTCGTTATCTTCCGATGGTGAGTTCCGAGCCCTTCGTCGAGCGGCGGCGCGCCTTGGGTCAGAAGCGTTGCGAGAAAGAGAATTGCTGCATGCATGGGTTTCGAGCAGATTATGCCCGCGCCGCAGCCAGCCGCGACAGATATCAGGGACCTTGGTCCCGGCAAATTGATGGCGTCCAGCCCACGCAGGCTCGGTAAACTATTCCTGATGTCGAGGAATGCTGAAACTGCTTAATACCCGCGCGCTTATAGCCGCAGCAGTCATTGTTTTCCTGGGCTGCGTTGTTTGGGTCGGCTGGGCGTGCTATGGGTTGACGCATTACCTTTCGGCGTATCCTTACCGCATCGGCCTGTCGGACGTAGGCAAGGACGTCATCGCCGCCGCCAGGACGGAAACCGATTACGAAAACATGGCTAATGCCGCGACGCCCGTTTCGCTTCTTGAAGACAACGCTGAAGCGTATTGCTTCTTAAAGGGCAGGCCGACAAGCTGGCCGAGACTTATGGGCAGGCATCGGGGACAAGAAACAACCATCGAAATAATGCCGGCGGGCCTTAGCTATGTCGCTGCCGACGACGAATGGCTGGTTTTGGTGCGCTTCCCATGCAACGAAGACGCACCCGAAGAAGCCATAAGATTTAATATCGGTTCGGAGAACTTCGTCGTTAGGCTGCCGCCCAAGCTGATCATAGGTGTGGACATGCCCGATTTGAGCGCTAAGGTGGAATATTCGAACAGATGGGAGATTTATTCGCAAGGATATTCATTCCAGTATTTGTTCGCGGAGCCGAAGCGCCACCGTTATTCGGTGAAAACTTTGGGCGAGATTGCCAGCCTTGGGGGGTCGCTGCCGGATGGAGACGTCTTTTACGCGAGGCACGATGCGGAAGCGTGGAAAGTTGTGGTTGCAAAGCTTACAGGAAATGGCTTGAGTCGGCGCGACTAGCTGCAGCAATCCTGCCAGGGCGGCCGCATGGTGATACAAAAAAGCTCCCGGCCGAAAGGCCGAGAGCTCGATTTCACAAAAATGCCGAAGCTTACTTGCGGCGTCGGGCGATGAGAGCGGCAAGGCCGACTCCGATCGCTACGAACGTGGCAGGCTCGGGAACGCCGGCGCCAGTGTAAAGGTGGTCGATGTTGACCCAGCTGGTTTGGCCGCCGTTCGGATCGCTGGAAACCATGTTGAAGTCCGTAAGGACATCGTTGCCGATCCAGCCAATGAAGTCCGACGTGCCGTTCTGATCGTGAACGACCATCTGCTCGCCGTTGCTAAGCGTAACCGTGACGTCGCCGGTGATGATATTGCCGTCGATGTCGCTATTAGCGAACCAGCCGCCCATAGCGGTAACTCCGCCGGGGCTCGATGTGATGGTGATGATCAGCGGATCTTCGGCCGTGTTGGTCGAAAGCGAATCCGGTCCGGACCAAAGGCCGTTGACGGCAGAAGCCTGCCAGCCGTAGCCGTTCGCGCCGGGAGCATCCCAGGTCAGGTCGCCAGCGAGGGGATCGCCGTACGTCATCATATGGAATTCTTCCAGGTAGAACGTCGGGTCGATGTTCGCGAGGAACGTGGCTTCATCGGTGTACCAGGTCGCCATAGCGGCTGTGATGGTTCCGGTAGTGAATACGCCGAGCAAAGCGAGGCGTGCTGTCTTGTTCATCTCTGATTTTCCTCCTTATTGTCTTTAAGACATGTCCCCACGCAAAGACGCAAGGACGAAAGTTCTGGACATTATAGCGAATCCCCGCTAACAAAAGTGCGGAATGATCCACCCTACATGTTAACGACGTTAGGAGCCCTGCCGGAGTTCGCGAATTCGGCCGCGATTCGCACGGTTTCCTCGGCCACGGCTTCCTGCGCCTGATCTGTGCTCGCGCCGATATGGTGGGTGCAAATAACGTTGGGAAGCGTCCGCAGCGAGCCCGAATATTCGCCTTCACCTGTCGCCGGCTCGCCTTCGAACACGTCGAGGCCCGCTCGAATGCGCCGTTTTGAGAGCTCACTTTCAAGCGCCGCCTGGTCGACAACCTCGGCGCGGCTCGTGTTGATGAAGCACGCGCCCTCCTTCATCTTTGAGAAGAAGTCCGCGGTTAGCATCCCTTTCGTCTCCGGCCGGAGCGAGACGTGGACGGAAACGATATCCGAATCGGCGGCAATTTGGTCCAACGTGGCCCTTTCGACGCCGAACGCGCGGGCGTCGTCTTCGCTCATCCAACTGCTATGAACGAGGAGGCGCATGCCGAAAGCTTTTGCGCGGCTCGCAACCTCCTTGCCGATCATGCCCATGCCGACGAGCCCCAGCGTTCGCCCGAACAATCCCTTGGCTTTGCTGTATTCCTTCTTGTTCCATTTGCCGGCGCGCAAATCGTTTGCTGCTTCGACGATATGGCGATCGAGGGCGAGCATGAGCCCGAAAGCCAGTTCGGCAACGGCCTGGCTATTTTTGCCTGGACAATTCGCCACTTGGATCCCCAGCTTCGTTGCGGTTGCGACGTCGATGGTGTTGTAGCCGGCGCCGGCTCGAATGACGAGCTTGATACTGCTGCCCTCCATCACCTCAGCCGGAACCTTCGTTCCGCGAACGACCAGTATTTCCGCGCCGGTCTCATGGGCTGCCGCGGCGAGCGCATCGTCCTTGAGATCGGGCTGAAACTTGACATCCGCGCCGAGGGCTTTAAGGCCGTCGAGTCCGGATTGTTCAAATTTGTCGGCAACGAGAATTTTCATGTTGGCTACTTTCCCGACTTGCCGACAGGCTTGATCGATTTGATACGGTCGCCAAC
>DASSBY010000105.1:0-5872 GCA_035698285.1 Fimbriimonadales bacterium
TCCCCTTCCGCAAACTTAAGATGCGTGGCATCGGCCAATCCCCCGCCCAGCGTAGGATCGAACGCAATCCATGCAGAACCGTCCCAAGCCTCGATCCACGCGTGGTAATAAAACGCGCCGGCGCTATAAACGGAACCCGAAACTACCTTGCAGGGAACATCACCGGCGCGCAGGATTGTGCAAGCGAGCGTCGCGTAATCGCGGCATACTCCCTCTTTCGTCTTCCAAATTTCCCGGGCGTCGCGAACCATTCCAACGTTGGTCTTGGGCCGCATCACCGAATTCACATATTTGCTAACCGCAAGCGCAGCCTTGTACTGGTCCTTTTCGCTTCCGAAAACCTTCTTCGCCAAATCCTTGAATTCAGGCTCGTCGGAGGGAACATCCAGCCCGGGCCCCCGAAATTCCTCCATCGCCTTCTTCGGAGCGGCGGCGTCGTGAACGACCGGATGTACCTTCAATGTGAGCACCTCCGGAGAGACGCGCGTCACCGTTTGGTAGTAATCGCTCTTCAGTCGTTTCAATTCGCCGCCCTTCAACTGCAGAGTCAGTCCTGTGACGTTGGTGTGATTCTCGATCGGCTTGTCAGGAACGACCCGCGAAGCGTCCGCGATATCGATCTCAGGAGCATAGTCCGCATTCCCAAGCGCTTCCTCCCGCGTAATCGGCTTCATCGTTATCCCCAGCAGTCCCTTGGCGTAAACGAATTCGCCCTTGACATCCAAATAAAGGCTCGTCGTGGACCTCGGCTCGCTCACTTCGACAAGAAACGCGTCCACCTGCTTGTTGTCTACCGTTATGCTCGCCGGGCCCTTGAAAAGCGCCTCGTTCTTGACGAGCACGAGCAGCATGGGATCGAGAGAGTAAAACGTCAGCTTCGTTCCGGCCTTCGGCATCCCCTTGCCGACGATCCCGAACGTCGGGTCATCCATGATCAAGGCCCCTTCGGGTATCGGAACGGACTTCTTGTCCGTGGCCCCGTCGGCAACGCGAACGATGTCGATAGCCTTCTTTCCATAGGTGGCCGTGATCCGCTGCGACCGCCCGCCGCTTTCGATAACGATGACCTGCTTCGTTAGAAGCCCGCCCTTCGAAAGCGAGTCCGCAGTCATGTCGAGCTGCATCGCCGACCCTAAAATGGTAGCGTTGATGTGGGACGCCGAGATCGTCCGCGTGCCCGCCGGCTCGTGCGTTATCGTCGTGCGCATGTATCCTATGCGCTTGCCCTGCATAAACATGCCAACGAACTCCGAGTCCGCGCTGGCCGCCTGAAAGCCGAGAACGATGGACGACAGCAGAATGAGATATCTCATGTGTTCTCGAAGTTTAACGAATAACGGGCCCGCAAAGTTGGCATAGAATGAGTACGGGGTAGATTACGCAACCGGAATTGCATGGACAAATCTAAGAAACTTATCATAGTCGAGTCACCGGCCAAGGCGAAAACGATCGCCCGCTTCCTCGGCAGCGAGTACGTCGTCGAGGCCAGCATCGGCCACATTCGCGACCTCCCGCAGCGCCGGGCGCAGGTGCCCGACAAATACAAGGAGGAGAAGTGGGCCGAGCTTGGCGTAGACGTCGAAAACGGCTTCCGCCCCATCTATGTCGTCCCTCCGGAAAAGCAAAAACAGGTTTCCAAGCTCAAAGCGGCCATGAAAGGAGCCTCGTCCATCTTGCTCGCAACCGACGAGGACCGCGAGGGCGAAAGCATCAGTTGGCATATCCTCCAAGTCCTCGCGCCCAAAAAAGATGTCGACGTCAAGCGGATCGTCTTCCACGAAGTAACGAAGGAGGCCATCAACGAAGCCCTTCGAAACCCCAGGTCCGTCAACGAATCGCTCGTGCGCGCCCAAGAGTCGCGCCGCGTCTTAGACAGGCTTTTCGGCTGGACCCTCTCGCCCCTCCTCTGGTCGAAAGTCCAAGCCGGCCTCAGCGCAGGCAGGGTTCAAAGCGTCGCCGTCCGTCTCGCCGTCGAACGCGAGCGTGAAAGAAAAGCGTTCGTTCCCGCCGCATATTGGGACGTCGTGGCAACGCTAAAGGCCGAAAAGGGAACCTTCAAAGCCCGGCTGACCCGCGTCGCCGATCGTCAAGTCGCCGACGGGAAAAGCTTCGCCTCGACCGGAGAGTTGATCAAAAAACACGAACATCTCGACGAGAAAGCCGCACAAGCCATCGCCGACCGAATTATCGCGCTGCGTCCCTGGACGATTACGAACCTCGTCGAGTCGGAAGGGAGGCAAAACCCATCTCCGCCATTCACGACTTCCACATTGCAGCAGGAGGCGAACCGCAAACTGAGGTTCACCGCCAAGCGCACCATGCGCATTGCCCAAGACCTGTACGAAGGCATCGAACTTGGAGGCGAGCGCGTCGGCCTCATCACGTATATGCGAACGGACAGTCTGACGCTCGCCGAAAAGGCCATAGCCCAGTGCCGCGAGGTCATCCGCGCCATGTTTGGCGCAGAATACTTGCCCTCGAGCGCCCCGCGCTACAAAACCAAATCGAAAGGCGCCCAAGAAGCCCACGAAGCCATCCGGCCGACCGGCCTTTCGCGAACGCCCGAATCCGTAAAGCGATATCTGGACGACGACCAAAACCGCCTTTACGAATTGATCTGGAAACGGACCGTCGCCTCCCAGATGGTGCCCGCTCGAGTAAAGCGAACGCAAGTCGAGACAACCGTCGAGGACCTCATTTTCTCGGCGAGCGGCAAGCAGATTCTCTTTCCAGGATTCCTTCGGGCATACGTTGAAGGCTCCGACGATCCCGAAGCCGAGCTCGGCGATCAGGAAGCGATCCTTCCCGAGCTCCGTAAAGGTGAGGTGGTCGAGCCGGTCGAAGTCAAGCCCGACGGCCACGAAACGAAAGCTCCTGCCCGCTACACCGAGGCTAGCCTCGTCAAGAAGCTCGAAGAGGAAGGCATCGGCCGCCCCAGCACGTATGCCACGGTCATCGCCACCATCCAAGAGCGCGGATATATTTTCAAGCGCCGAAACGAACTCATTCCCACTTTCACCGCGTTCGTGGTTACCCAGCTCTTGGAAAAGCATTTCGACGATCTCGTGGATCTCAAATTCACGGCGCATATGGAGGACGAACTCGACAACGTCGCCAGAGGCAGCCTCGCTTGGGACGAACCGCTGCGCGAGTTCTACTTCGGAAAGAAAAACGACGGACTTGTCCAGCGCGTGAAGGAAGGCAAGGAGAAGGTCGGCTACGAAAGCGTCGCGGTATCAGACGATATCGTCATCAAGGTGGGCAAATTTGGCCCCTACGTCCAGCGCGGAGAAGGCGGGCCCGGAAATATTGCCGGCGTTCCGGAGGAAACGGCGCCAGCCGAGCTTACCGAGGAGGCGGCCCTCGAATTGCTCGCCGCCCGCGACAATCCGGAGGAAATCGCCACCGAAACTCCCGGGCGCACCATCACGATGCAAAAGGGAAGATACGGCGACTACCTCCAGGTTTCCGAAAACGGCGAAAAGCGAAACGTCTCTTTGCCGCCGGGTGTAGTTGCGGCCGAGGTCACTCCTGAGATGGCGGAAAAGCTCGCCTCGCTGCCCCGCATCATCGGAAAAGACCCCTCCTCCGGCGAGGAAATAAGCGCGGCGATCGGCCGATACGGTCCTTATGTCAAACGCGGCGGCGAATTTAGAAACCTCGATGCCTGGGAGCGCGCTCTCGACATCAGTCTCGGCGAAGCTCTTCAAATTCTCGCGCAGCCCAAAACCGGTGGAAAGACCACTGCGCGAACAGCGATCAAGGAAATAGGCGCCATCAAGGTAATGACCGGCCGCTACGGTCCCTACGTCACCGACGGGGAGACCAACGCAACGATTCCCAAAACCATCAAGCCCGAGGACATCGACGAGGAAACCGCCCGAGAACTTCTAAAAGCTCGCAAGGAGTCCGGCCCCGCAAAGAAGCCGACTCGGCGCAAAAGGCGTTCTTAGCGCGCAAGTGAAAGCGACCCAATGCGGAGGATGTCCAAAATCCGGGATAATCGGAGAATGCGCAGACTTTTCCTCGCCGTCGCTATGGTTTGGGCCGCCGCGGCCATTGCCCAGACCGACTACCCCGTCTTTGAAACCGACAAGATAACGCCGGCGGAGCATAGGCAGCACCGCGAGGAGCTCAAAGGCAAGATGGAGGAAGGCTCTCTTGCCCTCTTCTTTACGAACCCGGAAATGAACCGAAACAACGACGTCGATTTCCTTTTCCGGGGCGACTCCAACTTCCTCTATCTCACCGGCTTCGAAGAACCCGATTCCTGCCTCCTGCTAATCCCGGGCGGCATGGACCTTGACGGCAAGCGCGTAACCGAAGTCCTCTTCGTTAACGTTTCCAATCCCATGTCGGAAACGTGGCTCGGCTACCGGATGGGTCCCGATAACGCGAAGAAACTCCTCGGAGTCGAAGCTGCCGTCCCGAATACCGATTTTTCGAAGGTCATGGCGATTGCCGCAGCCGCCGCGAGTGCGAAGAAAGCCAGCATAGCGAACCTACAGCCCGGCGCTGGCGGCGCGCTCCTCCAAATGGAAAATGCCTACAAAACTTGGAAAGGCGACTCCGGCTTTACGGATGGAGCCAATCTAAGGCGGACAGTTTCCACGATGCGCCAGATCAAAACGCCCGCGGAGATTGCGCTTATCAAGAAAGCTGCCGAAATCTCCGCTCGCGCGCACGTCGAGGCCTTGCGCAGCGCCCAGCCTGGGATGCGCGAATGGGAAATCGGCGCGCTCGTTCAATACATCTTCGCCAAAGAAGGCTGCGAATACACCGGCTACCCTCCGATCTGCGGCTCCGGACCGAACTCCACGATTCTCCACTACGACTCGAACCGCCGGCTTATGCAGTCCGGGGACATGATGTGTATGGATACCGCCGGCGAATACCACGGTTATAGCGCCGACGTAACGCGGTCCTTCCCGATCAACGGCAAATTCACGCCCGAACAACGCGCCGTCTATCAAATCGTATACGACGCGCAGTCGACCGGCATCGATATGTGTAGGAGCGGTGCGAGCGTTGGCGCGATCGAACAAAAAATCCGACAGGTTCTTTCCGCCGGCCTAATAAAACTCGGCATTATCAAGAGCGCGAACGAGCTCGGCACGTACTATATGCACGGCTTTGGCCACGGCATCGGCCTCGATGTCCACGATCCACTCCCGGGAACACTGGCGCCAGGCGCGATTTTAACGGTGGAGCCCGGAATCTATATCAAGTCCGGCAGCCCCTGCGATAAGAAATGGTGGAATATCGGCGTGCGAATCGAAGACGACATCCTCGTGACAGACGGCGCGCCAGTCAACTTATCCGCCGGCGCCCCGCGAACCGCAGACGCCATCGAAAAGCTGATGGCCGAGACCGGCATTGGCAATATGAAGCAGGCGCCGCTGAAAGCCGGCGGCTAACGTAGATTCGTCGTCCCGGGGACAATTCTGCAATACTCCGGGACGACGCCCGTTCGGCGCGCGCAGAAATCACCGATCACGCTCTTTGCTTGCGGACGAATCGCACTACGCAGGTGGTATTCTTGCGAGACTATGAGGTCCGTACCCACGGCCCTGATAGTATTGACCGTATTCTTGGCTCTCGAGTCCATCTTGCAGGGGCTGTCGACTTGGGGAGTTCCTGCCATCACGGCAGAGTGGACGTTTCCCGAGCCGATTGAGATAACGATACAAAACGTGGATCTATGACGCGCTGATGCTTTATCGATCGGACTGCGGTGATTACCCGCCGGGTTCACTTATATGGCCCGCGTTCAAACCCTACTATCCTGTGGTTCTGCATTGCCCACTTTCAACTCAAAAATATCCGGAATTTGACTATTTGCTGCTCGCCGGGCCGGACTTCCCATTTCCCG
>DASSBY010000106.1:0-5773 GCA_035698285.1 Fimbriimonadales bacterium
GGACGAGGCTGCGCGCGTGGCAGGTTACATTCGGGCGGAAGTGGACGGTTTCGCCCCGGACAACGGTTTGCGGGTTCTTTATGGGGGAAGCGTAAATGCCTCGAACTGCGAGAAGATTTTCGCGAGAAAGGAGATCGACGGCGCGCTGGTCGGCGGCGCGAGCGGAAACGCAGACGAATTCTCAAAAATCATCCTTTCCGCTTAACGATATGGAAAAGAAAACAGCTTCCTCTACCGTCGTTCGCATGTCGGAGTTAATGACTCCCGGCAACGCGAATTTTTTGGGAAAAGTATTCGGAGGGGCGATTCTGAGCCTCCTCGATAAAGTAGCGTACGTTACTTCTAGCCGATTTGCGGGAAAAGTATGTGTAACGGCGAGTTTCGACCGCGTTGATTTCCACAGTCCCATCGAAGTCGGCGAGCTCGTGCATCTCGTCGGCAGCGTCGACTATGTTGGCAAGACCAGCGTGCAAACGCGCATAGAAGTTTACGCCGAAAATATACGCGAGGGAACGAACAGGCACACTAACAGTTGCATCGTGACGATGGTGGCCATCGACGACGACGGGCGGCCGACGCCTGTTCCGCGACTAATTGCGGAAACGCGGGAGGAAAAGATCCGGTATTTGCAGGGCCGAATGCGTAAGGAATGGTACAAAACGAATAGCAGCGAAAGTGCCGAACTGCTTGAAAAGCTGGAGCAAATGAATCAGGCCGAGCTGGACGCAATGTGCGCAAGCGACGGCTAGGAAATCTTGTCTATGCCCATAAACGGGCGCAGGGCTTCTGGAATATCCACCGATCCATCGGCTCGCTGATACGTTTCCAATAGCGCCGCCATAAGTCTTGGACATGCCACACCGCTGGCGTTCAACGTGTGGACGAACCTCGGCTTGGCGCCAGCCTCTGCCCTATAACGAATATTCGCGCGTCGCCCCTGAAAATCCTCGAAATTACTGATGCTGCTAACTTCCAGGTATTGGTCGACGCCGGGGGCCCACACTTCCAAATCATATTGCTTCGCGTTGGAAAAGCTCATGTCTCCGGCGCAGATCGAAACCACCCGATAATGGAGGCCCAGCGCTCGCAAGATATCTTCTGCATCCTGCCGAAGGGTCTCGAGTTCGTCATAGCTCGTCTCAGGGGTCGTGAACTTCACCATTTCGACCTTGTCGAATTGGTGCACGCGGAGGAGTCCTCGCGTATCCCTTCCCGCCGCGCCCGCCTCCCTGCGGAAGCATCCTGAAAATGCGACATATTTGGTCGGCAGCACGTCCGCGGCCAATATTTCATCCCGATGCAAATTGGTTACCGGAATTTCGGAAGTCGCGATCAAAAACAGATCGTCGCGCTCCATGTGGTATTGCTCCAGTTCGAATTTCGGCAATTGTCCGGTACCAATTAGCGACTCTCGGTTCACCAGATACGGCGGATAGATCTCGATATAACCGTGTTGCCGAACGTGAAAGTCGAGCATGAAGTTGATCAGTGCGCGCTGCAGGCGCGCCCCGGCTGCGCGAAAAACGATAAAGCCGCTGCCGGCGATTTTCGTCCCGCGCTCAAAATCAAGCAAACCATGTTGATAGGCGATATCCCAATGCGCTTTAGGCTCAAAGTCAAAGCTCGGCTGATCCAGGTACCGCGAGACTTCGATATTCTCGGACGAGTCTTTGCCGTCGGGAACCGAAGAATGCGGCATATTGGGGATTTGCAATTCGAGGGCTTCCAGTCGCTCCTTCAAATTGCGAGCCGAGTCGTGCAGCGTCGGCAATTCTGCCTTCAATTCCGCCGCCCTCCGCTTAGCAGTTTCGGCTTCTTCGGATCGCCCCTGCGCCATTGCAGCGCCGATGCCCTTGCTGACGCGGTTCGCCTCCGCCTCGACACTTTCAAGCTGAGTAGCGGCGGCGCGCCAATTTTTCTCGGTCTCTAGGAAATCGTCGATCGGCGCGTCTATGCCCTTGCGACGCGCGCCGGCCCTGATCGCGTCGGGGTTTGCGCGAATCGCTTGCCGATCAAGCATAGATTACGCGTTAAGCCGTTCGGCTTCTTCAACGTCGAGGTGCTTGGGAAGGCGCACCCAGAAAGTCGACCCCTTGCCCAATTCGGACTCGGCCCAAACCTTTCCTAAGTGGAGCTGCTCGACGAGGTGCTTCACGAGGAAAAGACCGAGACCGGTGCCATAAATCTTGCGATTGTCCTCGGTATGCACACGATGGAAGCGATCAAACACTTTCGGCAAATGGTCTTTTGGAATTCCCATACCTTGATCTTCGATGCCGATAAGAACGTCGTCCCCGTCTTCCTTCAGGTGCAATGTGATCGTTCCGCCATTTGGAGAATACTTTATCGCATTTCCCATCAAGTTCGTCACGATTTGGTCGAGCTTGTCTTCGTCGCCGATAATCGTCGGAAATTCTTCCGGAGCGTCCATGACGAGCGTATGCTTGTTGGTCGCCTGCTTTTGAATAAGAATAACTTTGCTGCAAAGTTTCTTCAGGTCGACTTCGCCATAAGAAGGCTTCAGGCTTTCGCCCGCCTCGATCCTTGCGATATTCAGCAGGTCGTTGATAAGCCGCGTCAGCCTGTCGCATTCGTGATCGATAATCGTGTAAAACTCGCGGCGATCGGCCTCGGGGAAGCTGTCATCCATCAGCAGCGTGCTGGTAAATCCCTTGATAGCGGTGAGCGGCGTTCGCAATTCATGCGAAACCGTGGCGACGAAAGCGCTCTTCATCCTTTCGAGGTTTTTCAACTCCGTGATGTCGTTCAGAATGGCGACGGTGCCGATGAGCCTGCCATCTTCGTTTTTCACCTGCGCGACCTGCACCGCAAAAATTCGCTCAGGACGGTCATCGGCATGAATCGGAACTTCGAGCTGCTGGCCCTCGCCCACGTTCTGGGAACCCTCGATAAGATCCAAAATCGGCTTCTGAGTTATTACATCGCGAACACGCTTGCCGGCAGCTTCTCCATTCAGACCGAAAATCGTGCGCGCGCTCGCATTCATTTGCGCAATATTGCCTTCATTCGTAACGAGAATTAGGCCGGCGTAAAGGCTCTCCAAAGTTTGAAGCAGCTCTTCTTTCTCTTCGACGATCTCCTGATATAGCCGAAGATTCGCAATAATGGACGCGGCGCTTTTGGCCATTCGCTCCAAAAGGCGCACGTCTTCATCGTTGAAATCTTCATCGTGGCGCTTGTTGAACGCATGCAGAACGCCGATCGTTTGGCGATCGATAATTCGGTTTTCGTCATCCCGCTTCTCGATTACCAAAGGAACGGTGACGCCGTTGCGAACATGCAGAATTGAAAATGGGTCTTCTTGAGCGCGCTTGTCGGTTATGGCATCATGAAAAATCGCGGGTTTGCCTTCCCTGAAGACTTCTCCGGAAATTCCGTGAGTCGCGCGCATGCGGAACATCCGCAAAACCTCTTCGTCGACGCCATGCGAAGGCGCAATGCCCATAAGTTCGTTCGTGTCCCGATCGAAGAACATCATAACGACTTTCTCCGCCTGCAGAATCATGGCGATTCGCTGAACGAGGCGTCGCAGCGTAGTGTCTAGTTCGCTAATCGGGGCGATCTCAGTGGGCGCGTCAGCCACGCGGGCTGTGGAAGTTGTTCTTTGGCGCAGTTCCTGCAGTTCGGATTCCCTGAGCGCTAACGTTTGCTCCAGAACCTTTACTCTGTCGTGGAGGTCGGTGTGCGTTGTCTGCTGTTCGTCCATCTGGCTATGCATGCCCCAATAAAGACGACAAAAGGTCCTGGGGTGTTCGATTATACCGGCGGACGGGCCGCTGAAACCGCCGTCAGGTTCGCCGCCTTCGACAGGCGGCTCAAATCCGGGATCAGGATTTCCCGTCCGTTTCGCTGGATGAGGCCCTGCCGCTCCATCTGCGCAAGCTCTCGGGAAACGGTTTCACGGCATGCCCTAACTTGCTCGGCAAGCGCCGTGCGCGTTATCGGGAGGCGGAATCGCGCGCTATTCCGATACCTGCCAGAATCGCCGACAAGATCCAGCAGTCGGTGCGCAAGCCGCTCGCGAACTGTAGGACGCTTGCTTGCCAGCGTATCTGACTCGCGCAGCCGGGCGCAGAGCGTCGTGATGACCTTCATCGCGACATCCGGGTCGGCCTTTACGAGGCGCAGGAACTCCGCCCTATCGACGATAAGGAATTCGCTCGGTTCAAGCGTGACCACATCCGCCGCTCGCGGCCCGCCGTCCAGCAGCGACATTTCGCCAAAGAAGCTGTCGGCATGCCTTTCAGCCACCTGTACAGAGTTGCCAAACTCATCCGTCTTGCGAATCCCGACGCTTCCGGACAGCACGAGGTAGAGCGAATGGCCCGGATCGCCTTCCGAAACCACCACCGCACCTGCGGCGAGCCTCTTGCGGCGGCCGGACGCGGCGAGCGACTCTATCTGCCTGTCCGACAAGCCTGCCAACAGGTCGATCTTGCGCAGGATGTCAACCCACATACGGACAAGTGTGACACACATCACATCCGTACGTGACGTTCGTCACCGCATTCCATCAAACCAGAGGCTAATCTTTTCACATCTGGCTTGGAGCTATTTTCTGAACGGGGAAATCGGGATCGAGCCTCTTGGGGATGCTCGGTGAGCCTTCGCCTCGAGACGGGCGAGGGCTCTCCCGTTTAATAGTTGCCCGTTTGGGATAAACTACCGCGCAAGCCGCATGAATTCTGATCTTGAAGAGATGCCGCTGTTCCCGCTGAACGCGGTGCTTCTCCCATACCAAACCCTTCCGCTCCACGTTTTTGAAGACCGCTACCGCGAGATGATCGGCGAATGCCTGTCCAGCGGGCGCGACTTCGGCGTCGTCTTGATTCGCGAAGGCGACGAGGTAGGCGGAGACGCAGAGCCTTACCTAGTCGGCACCTCCGCGAGAGTAGTCGAACATAAGCCGCTTTCCGATGGCCGCATCGATCTGTTGGCCGTTGGCGAGCGCCGGTTCCGCGTGAGGAAGATCGATCGATCTCGGCCGTTCCTGGTGGGCTATGTCGAACCGATCGTCGAACTCGAATGGTCGGATTCGGGCCAAAATCACGGTCTGCTTTTGCGCGCCAAGGAGGCGTTCGAGCATCATTTGCGCAATATCTTCGGCAGGCAAGACGTGAACATAACTATCCAATTTCCTGACGATCCGGTCGCGCTGTCATTCGCGATCGCCGGCTTTGTCAACCTGCCGGCCATCGCAAAGCAGCGGCTTTTGGAACTGACGGATACTTCGACCCGCCTTTCGGAGTTGATTCCGGTGCTGGAGTCCCAGTTCCTCGAAGCGAATGCAACGGGCTTCGTTTCCGTGGTGGAAGAGTTCTCGGATTTCATTTCCAACAACTAACCGGTATCCTCGAACCGCAAATGAGCGAAGTGGTTTTAGACGGGGGCCCTCTGTCGATCGAAGATGTGGCGCGCGTCGCTTCAGGCGAATTGGTAGTTGTAAGCAATTCAGCCAGGGCTTCCGCAGCCGATTCCCGCAAGGTTCTTGAGCGGATCGAGGCGTCGGGGGCGCCGATTTATGGTGTTAATACTGGGTTTGGAGCGCTGCGCTCCACCCGCATTTCTTCCGAAGACGGAATCGAGCTGCAGCGCAACTTGGTGCGTTCGCACGCTGTTGGCGTGGGCGAGCCCTTAGACGCCGAGGAGGTGCGCGCGGCCATGCTGCTCCTCGCAGCTTCGCACTTGCGCGGGGCCAGCGGCGTGGGTCCGCAGGCGGCTGAGCTAATTTGCGAACTTCTCAACGCGGGCG
>DASSBY010000107.1:0-13586 GCA_035698285.1 Fimbriimonadales bacterium
CTGGCGGTCGATGAGATATGACGGGTCCGGTCTCAGGGCCACCCGGCATAACCTATTACCCCTGAGATCGGACGCGAAGGCCGGCGGTCGATGAGATGTTGGGTCCGGTCTCAGGGCCACCCGCTCCAGCAATTTACCCCTGAAATCGGACGCGAAGGCCGGCGGTCGATGAGATGTTGGGTCCGGTCTCAGGGCACCCTATTATCCAAAGCTAGCGGCGGATGCCGACGAGGATTTTTAGCCAGCGCTCCGTCAGCGTGCTCGTGTGGATGCCGCCGAGGCCGCTGCTGCTGTGGATGAACATGTTGTCACCCATATAAATACCGGTATGCGTAACTCTTGCGCCGCGGGAGTCTGTGAAGTAAAGACGGTCGCCGACCTGCAGGTCGCTCACCGAGTTGACAAGCATGCCAACGTAGCTCTGCTCCTGAGCGGTCCGAGGGAGATTCATTCCGTATGCCTTAAAAAGCTGCTGAACAAAGCCGCTGCAGTCGATCCCGCCCGTCAGGCTGTTTCCGCCCCAGACGTAAGGCGTCCCGATGTATTGCATGCCCATGCGCACGATGCCGCTGCCGAAGCTGTCCCCGCTGATAACGGGCGCACCGCTTTCTTTGCGCGTGAACCCTCCCCGCGTAGCCACCGGAGGCGTCGTCGGCTTCTTGACGTTGACTTCGTAAGGCAGAACATCGACGTATTTCGCTTCGATGTAGCCGCTGGTGCCGTCAGCCATGACGAGCGTGATCCAGTCGCCGGTTACGGCCTTGAGAACGATGTAGAGCTGGGGATCGACGCGATACAGAATCTTCGCGCCCTTATCCGGCTTGGCGTACACTGGGGCGCGCTCGACCACCTGGCCGAGCTTGCCCACCTTCGCCCTCTTGGGGTTCCGGCCGCTATCTCGCTGGGCCTGAGTCGGGCTCGCAAGCATGATGCAAGCGAGCAGAGCCGCGCATATCCCTAAACTCCGCATAAGCCTTGGTAGAAGGTGATTGTATCACATCTCCTCATTTTTATGGGGGTCCATTCGGGTGATTTTACGGGCTAACTGGACTTGCCGAACGAGAAGATGCGGATGAAGTTGTCGTCTCCCGTGGTCACGAGCATGGCGCCCCCGGAAACCCACGCGAGCGGCGCGCCGGTGTAGCTTTGGCCCACGATCGTGGCCACGCAGGTGAGCGCCTTCGAGTCCCAAATGCGCACGGTCCCATCCGTGGAGCTGCTGGCGACGAATCGCCCCGTCGGGTCGAAAAGGACTTTCATAACCCAGTCGGTATGCCCGCGCAGATAGCTGATGCGCTCACCTTTCACGAGGTCCCAGATCCCGACTTTGCCGTCGCGACCGGCGGTAGCTGCCCGTGTGGCGGCGGGGTTCGAATCGACGTCCATCGCCCCCATTCCCGGATGCCCGCCCAAGCCTTTCGCGAGTTGGTAGGTGGCAGGGCTGTAAATTCGCAGGCCATCGCCCAAGGTCGATGCGAGGATCCGCTTGCCCGCCGCGTCCCACCGCGTTCCATAGATGTTCGCGCCCTTGCCGTACAGAATCGCGATCGGCTTTTTCGTGCTGGAAAGGTCCCAAACTTTGGAAGTATCGTCGTCGCTCGTGGTGAGCACCATATTGCCCTTCTTGTTGAAGAAGATCGCATTGATGGATCGCAGATGCGCTCCCTTGATCGACTTCGACTCGCCGGTCTTTACGTCCCAGATCCTAATCTCGGCGTTCTCCGAGCCAGTCGCGATTTTGTCTCCCTTGGGGCTCCAAGCGACCGCGCGAGGAGGAAATGTGTGCCCCTTGAAAGTCGCGAGAGTCTTCCTCGTCTTGGCATCGAAAATCTTCACGGAAAAGTCGCTCATCCCCGCCGCGAATCGTGATCCAGTCGGCGCCGCGGCGAGACAAAGCGCCTCTTGGCCGAGAATGGCGCCGGCGGGCTTGGCGAGGTAAACGGACTGCGTGAGGACAGCGGCGGCAAGCAAGGAAGTCAGCATTAAATGAAGGTCTTCTCCTGGTGGTGGATACTGGGTTTTGACGGGCGAGACCCTCGCATCGTGTCGCTGAGGTAAACCCTTGCGCGTGAAATTCATCGGCTGGATGTACGACATCGCCCGCGAGCAGTCGCCTCGCGAAGACAACCTGCGGAGCATGCTCGAATCGTCTCTTGAGGCAGGCTACAACGCGGTCGGCTTCTACCTGGAGCACCGTTTCGCTTATCGAAACGCTCCGTGGGCCGAAGGCGATGGCTGTCTCCAGCCGGGCGTGGTTCGCCAAGTCACCGCCGAGTTCCGCGGGGAAGGTCTGCGGATCATCCCGTTCCTAAACATCCTCGGCCACATGGAGGGCTTCATCCGCTCCGAGGGCGGCCAATTTCTCGCCGAGGGAGCCACGCAGGGCTCCGGCCAAATGTGCCCCTCCAAACCGGAAAACATCGCTTTTGCCGAGGGTTTGATCGATTCGGCGCTAGAGTCCTTCGACGACGAATGGGTGCACTTGGGGGGCGACGAAACGAACCAGCTCGGCCAATGCGAACTCTGCTCCGCGCGCGCCGAAAGGATCGGCAAGGACGGAATCTATGCAGACTATTTCGTGCCGATGTGCGAAAAAATCGTCCGACTCGGCAAGCGGCCATGCCTCTGGGGCGACATGCTCATCGAGTACCCGTCCATCCTAGATCGGCTTCCCAAGGAAACGATCATTTTCGACTGGCACTACGCGGAAAGCCCGGCGGAGTCCACGAAAATGTTCCGAGACAAAGGCTTCGATGTCGTCTGCTGCCCGGCGGTTCGGTCCTACGATTCGTTCTTCTGCCACCTGCGCGAGACGTGGGAGAACGTCGATACGCACGCCAAGGCGGCAGGCGACCTCGATGCGCTCGGCGTCCTGGTAACGACGTGGGAGTTCCAGTTCTTCACCAACTACGAATCGACGCTGCCGATTGTCTATTCCGCCGGTCGCCGCCTTTCCAGCGGCATGGGTTGGGAGGAGGCGCTGCTTGCATCCTCTTTGCCCGAATACGTTCAAATGGCGAACGCCATGGGCATCAAAGCGGAAGATGCGTCGCCATTCCTTGCCTGGCCGGGCTGGCGCAGGCTGCGACAAGCTTTCGTCCTTAGCCAGAACCCCTTTTTCCTATGGAGAGATTGGCGCGGCGAGGTTTGCGGCGAAGTCGGGGACAAGCTGTTGGCGATTTGCGCGCCCTTCGAGTCCTCGAGCCATGAGATCGCCTACCCTGCCATCTTGCTTGCGACCTCGGTTCGATGGGTGAGGGCAGCCGAAACGGCGTATCTTACTTACACCGACTGTCGGCCGCAGAGGGCAGCCGAACTCCTCGCCGAATCGGCAGCACTGTTCGATGCCATCGAGTCCATCGCCGTGGAAAGCGCAAAGCGCGGCGGCTCGGCGGCGGATGTCGAAAGGGCAAAGCTATTGAGGTCTCGCATCCTGACGGCTTCCGAGAGGATCCGAAGCCTCGGCGAATACCTTCCCGCCTTCGAAACGATCACCCATCCAGGCTATGTCGCCGGCGACCAAGCCGCCTGGCGCACCGGCCAGTACTGACGCTACCCGGTTACGACGTTGACGAGGCGACCCGGCACGACGATAGTTTTCCGAATCGTCTTGCCCTGGGTGAATTGAACAACCTTCTCGTGGGCCAAGGCTATTTTCTCGAGCTCGGCCCGATCCATCCCGCTCGGGACGACGATCGTCGCCCGCAGCTTCCCATCGACCTGCAAAGCTATCGTAGCCTCATCGGCAACCAACAGCCGCGGATCGGCCTTCGGCCATGCAGCTTCAAGAGTAAATCCTTCCAATCCGAGATGCGACCATAGTTCGTCCGCAGAGTGCGGCGCCATCGGCGCAAGAAGCAGCAGGAGAGTCTCGATCGCCTCCGAAATGGCTGCCAGTGAAGATTTGCCGGCCTTTATGGAATCGCCAAGGGCGTTCGTGAATTCCATAAGCGCCGCTACGGCCGTATTGAAGCTGAACTCGTCGACGTCGGAGGTTATCTTCTCGATAGCTCTGTGGGTATGCCGGCGAAGCTCGCGGTCACCGTCGCCAATCTGCGTGCGCCAATCCTTGTCAAAACTCGATGCGGCGTCCCCGACCAACTTGTAAACTCTGTTCAGGAACCGGATCGCCCCTTGCACGCGCTCTTCGGTCCATTGGATCGTCTGCTCGAACGGCGCCTCGAACAGTTCGTAGAGCCGCAGAGCGTCCGCGCCGTACTTCTCGACGGCCTCTTCCGGGGTAACGACGTTGCCCTTCGACTTGCTCATCTTCTCCCAGCGCCACGTCACGTCCTCCGCAGGCATTTCTGCGGCTTCCTCGTAAGAAATGAGGATGCCGGGCTCGCCGATTTTGAGCGTTTCTCCCTTGCGAGGCTTGCGGAAAGGGGTTGGCGCTAGCAGCATGCCCTGGTTTCGCAGCGTCTGGAACGGCTCGATGATCGAAAGCAGTCCCTCGTCGAAGAACGCCTTCGTCCAAAAACGCGCATACAGCAAGTGCATCACCGCGTGCTCGGCCCCGCCAACGTAGCAGTCGACCGGCATCCAGTAGCCCACTTTCTCGTGGCCGAACGCTTCGCGGTCGTTGTGGGGATCGCAGTAGCGAAGGAAATACCAGGACGAGCACGCGAAGCCGCCCATCGTATCCGTCTCCCGCTTTGCCGGCCCGCCGCACTTCGGGCATTCAACATTCACGAACTCCGGGATGTTCGCGAGCGGCGACTCTCCGGTAGATGTCGGCTCGTAGCTCTCAACGTCAGGCAGAAGAACCGGCAGCTGCTCTTCCGGCACGGGCACGAGGCCGCACTTCTCGCAGTGTATAATCGGAATCGGCGCACCCCAGTACCGCTGGCGGCTTATGAGCCAGTCGCGAAGGCGATAGTTGACCTTCGGCTCGCCGATGCCTTTCGACGAGACCCATGCACCCATTCTCCTTTGAGCGTCATCGCACTCGAGGCCGGTGAAGTCGCCGGAATCCGCCAACTTGCCTTCTTCCGAGACAAAAGGCAACTCCACCCGCGATCCGTCCGAAGGTTCGATAACCTGCCGAATCGGAAGTCCGAACTTCTGGGCGAAAGCAAAGTCGCGCTCGTCATGCGCCGGCACCGCCATGATCGCGCCTGTGCCATAGCCCATCAGCACGTAGTCCGCAATCCAAATCGGAACCGGCTCACCCGTGAACGGATTCGTCGCATAGACTCCGGTAAAGACTCCGGTCTTTTCGTGGGTCGTCGCCAGCCGATCCTGGTCTGAAAGGCGAGCCGCCCGCGAGACATAAGCCTCGACCTCCACCCGATGCGCGGGGTCCGTGATCTCCGAAACCAGCGGGTGCTCCGGCGACAAAACGCAAAATGTCGCGCCGAAAACCGTATCGATTCGCGTCGTGAACGCCTCAAAAGTCTTTCCGCTATCAACGACCTTCCATTCAAAACGAACGCCTTCAGACCTGCCGATCCAATTGCGCTGCTGCATCTTGATGCCTTCGGGCCAATCCAGCCCCTCTAGGTCGTCGATCAGCCGCTGGGCGTAGTCCGTGATTTTGAAAAACCACTGAGGCAGCATCTTCTTGACGACCGGCGTTCCGCACCGCCAGCATAGGCCGCCCTCGACCTCCTCGTTCGCCAAGACCGTATGATCCTTCGGGCACCAGTTTGCCGCATTTTCCCCGTGGTAGGCGAGGCCGCGCCGGAAAAGGAGCAGGAATATCCATTGCGTCCAGCGATAGTAGTCTGGGTCGGAGCTGTTGATCTCGCGAGACCAATCGTAGGAGATTCCCACGATGTCGAGCTGCTTCTTATACGTCGCCGCGTACGAGCGCACCATCTCGCCTGGATGCCGCTTCGTTTTGATGGCCTCCGCCTCGGCCGGCAGGCCAAACGCATCCCAGCCCATCGCATGCAGCACGTTGTAATCCTGCATCGTTTTAGCTCGGCAGATCACGTCCGTCGGGATGTAATTTTTCAGGTGCCCGACGCTAAGGCCGGCCCCGCTCGGAAACGGAAAGTACGGAATGCCGTAGAACTTTGGCTTGCCGGGCTCCTCCCGCGTACGAAAAAGGTTCGCTTCGACCCATTTGCTCCTCCATTTCGGTTCAATTTCGCCGGGTTCGTAACGCAGGGACATAGAAGGATTGGATATACCCGAATCGCGCTGTTGCCGGGCCATGCGGCAATCCCCCAACGCGCTTCGACCGTATATACTTCCGGTGAAAAACACGATGAAGACTCTCTCGACCGCCGCGATTCTCGGACTTATTTGCGCCGCCGGCGCCCAAAACATCGACTCCGCAGCTCTCGTCGCCACCGTCAATGGCGACAAAATCCTAAACGGCGAGTACTACACGCGAATGGCGTTTCTCGACGATGTAGGAACGCTCAACAACAACCGTTTCGTCGAAGCCCCGCCCGCATTCTTGACATTGGAGCGCTTGATCAACGAACGGCTAATTATGCAGCTCGCCAAAGAAAAGGGCGTCGCCCCGACCCAGGCCGAGATTCAGGCCGAGATGACCGCCAGGAAAACCGACAACCCCGAAACCCTCCAGCGCCTCAAGGACTTCGGTGTCTCCGACGCAACGATCCTCTCGCAAATCGCCCTCGACCTCGCCCAGTTCAACCTCGTCACGATGGGCGTTACGATTACGGACGCGCAGATCGACAATCACTACAAGCTTAACAAGGGGGTCTATGTAACGCCTGCCATGGTCAAGCTGCGCGTTATCGTCGTGGACAAAGCCGAGGACGAGGCGAAAGTGGATACGGCTCTGAAAACGAAATCCTTTGGCGACGTGGCAAAGGAATTGTCGACGGACATCACCAAATACGCCGGTGGTGACCTCCCGGAAGTTGCGATCAGCGCATCCCCCAAGAGCATCCAAGACCAGGTTAACAAGCTGAACTCTGGAGATAAAACGCCGTGGATTGAATCCGAAGGTTCGTTCATGAAATATCTCATCGAGAAGAAAACGGAATCGAAGCAACTGCCTCTCGACGACAACCTTCGCAAGGAAATTCGCCGACGCATGATGCTCATCGCCGGGCAGCAAAAGAATGATGTTCAAAAGATGATTTCCGATAAGCGCAAATCGGCCAAGGTTACGATTAGCGCTCCGGGCCTGCAAAAGCTTTGGGACTTATACATAAAGGGCCAGCTCGGCGGAAAGGCTTGATAACGGTGGTCGGCCTCGGGCCCGGGAGCATGCGCTTCCTGCCCGAGGCAAACGCCACCCTCCTGCGCGCGTCGAAAAAACTAATTTTAAGAACGCGCATTCACCCGATAGCGGACGTCCTCGCGCGCGAAGGCGTCGCGTTTCAAACCTGCGACGACCTTTATGACACTGCCGAAAACTTCGGCCAACTATACGAATCGATCGCAGACCGCATTCTAGCCGCCGGAGAGGAAGTCGTATACGCGGTTCCCGGACATCCCTCCTTCGGCGAAGAGTCCGTCCGCATCCTCGCCGAAAAAGCAAGAATCGAAATAATTCCAGCGCCAAGCTTCGTGGATGCGGTGCTTTCAGCCCTCGCGAAACCATTTTCCGGCAGCCTGCAAATCTGGAATGCGCACGAAGCGGAAAAGCTGCTTTTCGATCCTCGTGCGGCCCAGTTGATATATCAAGTCGATTCTCCGCAAGCGGCATCTGAGGCGAAATTGCGCCTCATGAAACGCTATCCCTTTGATTATCCCGTCCACGTTGTATCCCGGGCGGGCTGCGACGATGAGGCTATTGCGCAGATTCCATTGGAGGATATCGACCGGCGGCAATATGACCCGCTCACAAGCATTTATCTCGAGGGTATGCCGTTAGAACGCTCAGACGGATTTTATGGTTTGGTAGAAATCGTCGACCGACTTTTGGGACCGGGCGGCTGCCCCTGGGATCGCGAGCAGACGCACGAGTCGCTAAAAAAACATTTGGTGGAGGAAACCTACGAAGTCATCGAAGCGATTGACTCCGGCGATTCCGAAAAGCTTTGCGAGGAATTGGGCGATCTATTGCTGCAATCCGTAATGCATGCCCAGATGAGCGCCATCGAAGGCGTTTTCGATATTGAAGACGTGGTCGCCGGAATATCAAATAAATTAGTGAGAAGACATCCTCATGTGTTTGGCGATGTATCCGTCGAGGACAGCCAGGAGGTGCTGCGAAATTGGGACGCGATCAAGCAGAAGGAGTCGGCCGAGCCGAAATCCATTTTGGAAGGCGTGCCGAGAAGCTTGCCGGCGCTGCAGAGAGCTGCGGAAGTAAGCAAAAGAGTGGTCCGTGTTGGCTTTGAATGGGGCTCTCTCGACGACGTGTTTTCGAAAATGGACGAGGAGCGAGCCGAGTTGCGCAGTGCAATATCGCAGCAAGACGCTCTGGCCCAGGCGGACGAACTCGGCGACCTGCTGTTCACAATTGTGAACATCTCGAGATGGCTAAAAGTCGACCCTGAGGACGCCTTGCGAACCATGGTCGATCGCTTTACCGCGAGATTCAAGCAAATGGAATCCGCCGCTTCAAAACCCCTTCGAGAACTGTCGCTCGAAGAATGGGACGACCTGTGGGAAAAAGCAAAAGCCGCCTCTATTTGATCCTGTCGACCTGAGCCTTCGTCAGTTTCACCACGGGATACTTGTTCAACATAATATCCGCGTATTTCGAGCGGTTCCAGAAAAACGTCAGCCGAGCGCGTGGATTGTTTGCAAATGCCGGATCTTTTAGCGCCTCTTGAAACTCTTTTCGCAGCTTCGGGTCGGCCGCTAGCATTTTCTTGGCAATCGGCTCCATGGCATAATCTTCGAAAAACTCTTTTTCCTCAAAGACGGCGTTGAAGAAACCCCACTTAATAAGCGAATCAGGCCCGGCAGGTTCGAGCAAATGGCACACCAATTTGCCGCGAAGCTGCCCGACGCCGACCAGCGCGGTGCCGACGGGAAGGCGTCTTTCTTCCTGAATCGAAACGATCGCAAAACTCGGCATAAAACGGCCTTCAAAAGGACCCCGCGGAAACCGCACGTTGTCGAATCTGTACGTCGAGGCAGTTACGCTGATCGCGGTCTTGGTCCGACGGTATCCTATCCCCTGGGCATCCAGCACCTTGGTGGCATCGTCCCACTCAGGAGGAATCGCGTACGCATAGGGCGCCTTGATCGTAATGTCCGGCACGTACGTGTCTCGAATCGTAGTCTTCACGGAAACTTTTTTCGAGCGGTCCCAGCCAGGAATTTCCGCTCCGGAGATTTCACTCAAATATGGTTTGAATTCATAACCCAAAAATGTAAAAGGCCTTTTCGTTGCCGCCGTCGAAACCGACAGCACGACGGTCTGGCCCTCCGGGTTCTTTCGAGACAGCGCGTCCGCATGAGCATTTGCCTTCTTCAACTGGTCCGCCGTCTTCGCGCAAAACTCGATAGCGGCGAGATTCAAATTGAATGTCGTCTCGACGCGGCGCTTGTACGGTTTCAAAACATGCGTCTCGACGAGCATGCTCGGCCGATTGATCGCCGCCCCGAAACCTGTGGAATAGCGAGGGCTGAATTCCTCCACGGATAACCCCGCCGCCAAATTGGCCGGGTCGATGTTAGAAAAATATGGGGACAGCAAATATCCCTCCGCATTCAGGTTCTTTTCGGCAGCGGCAATCATCGCCTTAGTCCACTGAACGATGCCGGCGTCTTGGGTCTGTGCCACCGGAACGGCGTAGGAGGAGTCGTACTGCCAATCGCCGCCATCCGTCACGTGGTTGTCGATAAAAAAGTCGGGCTTATATTGGTTGAATAATTTGAGCATTGCCCGCATTTCCGGCGTGTCGGCCTTGACAAAATCGCGGTTTAGATTTAGATTCTCGGCATTCGTCCGCCAGCCCATGCTTTTGGGACCGTTTTGATTTATGCGATTGTATGGGCTAAAGCGTTCGTGTCCGTCCACATTAAACACGGGCACCATGATGATATTCACGCGGTCGAGAAGGTCGTCGTTCTTCTTGGAAATCAGTATCCGCCGGGCCAACATTAGGTCGGCATCCTTCCCATCCACCTCTCCTGCGTGAATTCCGCTGATTAGCAAAATCGTAGGTTTTTTCGAGTCTGTCACCGGCCCCTTGGCGATGGCCAGAGCAATCATGGGCTGTCCCTCGCCTGATGTACCGAATTTCAGAACCCTGGCGTTGGGCGACGCCTCGTCGAGGCGTTTGCAAAAGGATAGAACCTCGTCGTACCGTCCGGTCTCGACGAATTTCGACTTTTCGTAGATCAGCTGCCAATCTTGAGGTGGCGCCGGCGCTAGCGCAAACATACTTTCAGAATAGCATCACGCGACCGTAATGTCCTTGCAGGCATAGACGTCTTGGATGGCGTTCAGAATCCGAACGCCGTCCGCCATAGGCTTTTGGAAGGCTTTCCGCCCGCTGATCAGCCCGACGCCTCCGGCGCGCTTGTTAATGACGGCCGTTCTGACCGCATCGCGCATGTCGTTGTCGCCGGATGCACCGCCACTATTGATGAGGGGCGAGCGACCCGAAAAGCAATTTATCACCTGATACCTGCACAAATCTATCGGATGGTCGCTGCAAAGCTCGCTGTACATGCGCTTGTCCGTCTTCCCGTAGGAAACGCCATCGGTATTGAGCGCCAAGAAGCCGCCATTGTTCTCGGGGAGCTTCTGCTTGATGATGTCGGCTTCGATCGTGACTCCGATATGGTTCGCCTGACCGGTCAAATCCGCAGCCAGATGGTAATCCTTGTCTTTCTTGAAGGCAGAGTTCCGAAGGTAGCACCAGAGAACGGTGGCCATTCCCAGTTCGTGAGCGTGCGCAAACGCTTCGCTGACCTCCACGAGCTGCCGGTCCCCTTCTTCGGATCCAAAGTAGATGGTCGCTCCGACGGCCACGGCGCCGATGTTCCACGCCTGTTCGACGTTGGCAAACATCACCTGGTCGAACTTGTTAGGATAAGTGAGAAGCTCGTTGTGATTGAGCTTGACGATGAAAGGGATCTTGTGCGCGTACCGGCGGCAAATAGCGCCCGTCACGCCGAGCGTCGAGGCTACAGCGTTGCATCCGCCTTCGATTGCGAGGCGAACAATGTTCTCTGGATCGAAATATTCAGGATTTTTGGCAAAACTTGCACCTGCGCTGTGTTCAATGCCTTGGTCGACGGGCAGAATGCTCATGTAGCCGGTCCCGCCAAGCCGCCCGTGGTCGTAGAGCGACTGCAAACTGCGCAGCGCCTGAGGATTGCGATCCGAGGGCGCAAATATCTCCTCGACAAAATTCGGCCCCGGGAGATGAAGGCTTTGCCTCGGGATTTTCGGCGTGTGATTAAGGAGCGATTCCGATTCGTTCCCCAAGAGGTCGACGATGCTGTCCAGCGCGGACGTTGTGGCTATGGCCATGCCCTATTTTAGTCCATACTCGGCCATGCTCTACGGCCCGCTCGCTCTTCTCGTAACCGCATTCGCCGGCGTCTTGCTCGGGTCCGGCCAGGGGCCGAAGACGACGTTCGAGATTCGAAACCACGAGTTCCTCCTCGACGGAAAGCCGTTCCAATTTCGCTCAGGCGAAATACACATGGCCAGGATACCGCGGGAATACTGGCGACAGCGCCTCAAAATGGCCAAGGCGATGGGCCTCAACTCAGTCGGCGCATACATTTTTTGGAATTTTCACGAGACCGAAAAGGGCAAGTTCGATTTTACGGGCGACCGCGACGTCCATGCCTTTATCAAAATGGCTCAGGAAGAGGGACTGTGGGTTTTGTTGAGACCAGGGCCTTACGTGTGTGCCGAATGGGATTTCGGCGGATATCCGTATTGGCTTCTGACTGAGCCCGGCGTAAAGATTCGATCGAACAATCCACTATTCCTTAAATATTGCAAAGCATGGCTCGACGAATTGGGAAAACAGGTTGCGGATCTGCAAGTCACCCACGGCGGAAATATCCTCATGGTGCAGGTAGAAAACGAATATGGTTCGTACGGTGACGATAAAGAGTATATGGGCGCTATTCGCGATATGATTAGGGGTGCGGGCTTCGATGTTCCTCTATACACATGCGACGGCGGCTCGCAAATCGAAGCGGGACACATCGAGGGCGCTCTCCCAGGATACAACGGGGGGATGGGAGACGGGCTGAAACAGACGATCGACAAATTCGCCGAAGGTGGACCCTACATCGTCCCGGAGTATTATCCCGGCTGGCTTTGCCATTGGGGCGAAAAGTTCCCAACCAAGTCAACAGAAAACGTAGTCCGCGACATCGACTGGTATCTCTCAAATAACGTTTCCTTCAATATTTACATGTGGCATGGTGGAACCAATTTCGGATATTGGGCCGGCGCAAACATGGGCGGGCGTTTCCAGCCGGACATCACCAGTTACGATTACGACGCGCCGCTTTCCGAAGCTGGCCACGCAACGGAGAAGTTTATGGCACTCCGAAAGCTGATCCAGGAGAAGGCGGGCGAAAAACTGCCCACTATGCCGCCGGCGCCACCTGTCATCGAAATTCCGAAAATCGAATTGAGCAATTCTGCTTCCGCCTTGGATGTCTTACCCAAGCCGATATCTTCGGATTCGCCAAAGCCCATGGAGTACTTGGGACAGGGTTATGGTTTCATTCTTTACCGAACCCGAATCGCGCACGGCGGAAAACTGTCCACAAAAGGCGTAAGGGACTTCGCAGTAGTAATGCTCGACGGAAAGACGGTGGGCACGCTAGACCGCCGATGGAATGAAAGTCAGATCGACGTACCGGCGCGCGGCCAACTCGACATTCTCGTCGAAAACTGGGGACGAATTAACTTCGGCCACGAAATGGAAGACAATCTCAAAGGACTTGTCGATAAAGTGACCCTCGATGGCCAAGAGCTTCGAGGCTGGCAGATCTACCCGCTCCCGGATTTTCCAACTCCGCAAACCGACGCATCGCCACGCGACGCTCCCACCGTTTACGCTGGCCACTTCAACTTGGCGAAGGTCGGTGATACTTGGCTCGATATGCGTGCCTGGCGAAAAGGAGTTGTTTGGGTGAACGGGCGAAATCTTGGCCGCTTCTTTTGGGTGGGCCCGCAGCAGACCCTATATTGCCCTGGCCCGTACTTGAAGAAGGGAGAGAATGAAATACTCGTTTTTGACATGCAGCCCTCGGGAAATCGCACAATCTGGGGTCTCGACCATCCGATCCTAGAAGAAACGCTTCCCGAGCGCGCCCGCCCTAAGCGCCCTGAAATAAAACCGGTGCCCGAATTCAACCCTGCGACGGCGCTCGCGGCGGGAGAATTCCCCCTGGATAACGGGGACCATGACGTTCGCACTAAAACTATGAAAGCGCGCTATATCTGCTTCGAAGCGTTGTCTTCCTATAACGGAGATTTCGCTTCCATGGCCGAGCTTTGGCTGCTCGACGCGGCGGGAAATACTCTGAGCCGTTCAGACTGGAAGGTCGTCTATTGCGACAGCGAGGAGACGAGCGCGGAAAACGGAATCGCCGACAATATGATTGACGACGATCCCGAAACCATCTGGCATAGTGTTTGGAGCCAAGAACACTCCTCGCTGCCCCACCGTGTCGTCATCGATCTTGGCCGTGAGACTGCCTTCGCTGGATTT
>DASSBY010000108.1:0-4402 GCA_035698285.1 Fimbriimonadales bacterium
ACCAACCGGAAGCGAGTCTATTCACATCCGCTTCTACAGCCTCGATGGCCCGCCCGTGGGAAACCCGCCGCGACCTTCACCGGGAACCTTAATCTGGGATAGCGGTTCGATTCCGGTTTTGTTTGGGTGGCGGGCTCAGCGGATTCTCGTTCCTAACGTGGTGGTACCGGACAGTTTCGCATGGTCCGCGTCATTCGAAGGCACGACGGGCGATCCCGGTGACCGGATCGGTTTGCGCTATATGGGAGCCCCGACAACCGGCTCCAGCGACACATCGGTTTGGACGCGTGATGACCCGGCTTTGCCGTGGAACTTCATGGTGTTCGACTATTCGGATGGAACGACGCCCTATGGTTCATTTGGCGCCACTTTTTGGGCTGACGGGGGACCGACCGACGTCTTCTACGACAACACGGTCGGCACAGGTCGAACCGACACGGTCATGAACACGACCGAGTTTGGCGACGACGCTGTCTTCGAAGGAGATGATCGGCACGCCGGGGCATTCACGTTCGAGTATGTCTCAGACATTTTGACGGCAACTGGTGGGGAATCGGCTACCGTGCGGTTCTACTCGCGGGACGAAACACTCTACGGTGGTCCGCCTTCGACGCTGCTTTATGAATCTGCGCCGATGACGGTCGCCCGCGGCCCTGGCGCTCATTCGCTCAGTGTCTTTCCGGACGTCGATTTGCCTGACTATGTCATTTGGACTGTCGCATGGGGCGGCTTGCAACAGGTACCCGGAGATAGCGCCAGCTTAATTGCCAAGACCGGACCAATCCCGGGAGCCAGTTCGGAAAGCTTCTGGACGAAGACTGAGGCCGGCATGTCTCAGTACTGGTTTGGAAACCCCACATTCGATCCCACGACCTACCCGGAAACGGACTGGGGTTTCAATTTCCTCGTGGCGAATTTAAGCGCCAAGTTCCAGACGACATCGTTTGCAACGCCTGTAGAACATGGCGTCAACACGGTGTTGAAGGGCCTATTTTCGGGCGGCTGGCATGCGGACATGGACCAAAGCGACAATCGATATTGGTCGATCTCGCCGGGCCTTGTGGCATCGCTTACTGAAGATCCGGTTCGGATTGTTGTGGAGCATGCGCTGCCAGGTTCTTCTCCATCGGGCCTGAACCTCACGGTTGAATCTCGCAGACTGGGGCCTCCGGTTTACCAAATCCTCGAAGTTTGGAATTACACCACGGCGCGGTGGGACCTGCTGGATCAAGGTGACTTGCCTGCGGGCGCCGATCCGGACCGAACGGTCACATTATCGATACCCTCATTGCCGGATCACATCGGTCCGGGCAACAATGTCAAAATTCGGATTAGGTGCAACACGCCACGATTTCATGGCGTGACGCTGTGGTCGGCGCTATTCGACCGTGAGTACCTGGACTACGTTCCTTAGCCCTCTTCGTAAATCGAATAGGGGTTCCAATTGGGATCGAATTCCATTCTCGTGCGGCAAAGCTGTCCGAGGTGATATGCATCGTGCGCCACGATGAAGGAGCTTGCCTTTTCGAGCATTGCATCATCTGAAGCCTGCGTGGCGATGCTCACGGCCTCGGAGCGCATGATGGCAAATTTGCCTTTGACCTCGTCGAGAAGCAGGTCTTCGTAAGACAACGTCCCCCATTCGTATTCGTCGCCGCCGGCAACGACTTTGAGTGCGTGATAACACTCGCAAAGATGCGCCAGCGTTTGGCGAGGGGACCGTGCAGTGCCGGAGGAATATTCCCAACCGGAGTCGTCGAGGCCCTCGGTGGCTTTTTCGATTTGGCGGCCGATGTCACGGCATTGGTATGCGATAAGTTCTTGGGAAGTCATAGACCGATTATACGAAAAAACCCCCGCCGAAGCGGGGGTCTTTCAAGGCCTAATAGCCGCCGGAGGTATTCGGCACTCCGCCGCCGCTTGCGCCACCCGTGTCGCCACCCCCGCCGCCAGGGCCGGGCTGACCAGGCTCGCCTTGAGGTCCGGACGGTCCGGGTTGGCCAGGCTGCCCGGCTGGGCCGGCCGGACCCGGCGAGCCGGGAGCACCGGGTGATCCGGGCGTGATGATGGTTGTGTCCCCGTCAGATCCGCTCGGCACCACGACGGTCGACGGCGCCGTCGGCAATTCGGTTCTGGGTGCGAACCATGCGAAATAGATAAGCAGGATAGCCGCGACGATCACTATAAGTGTGACGACGATGGCTGTCGTCGAATACATTCGGGCTTCACTTAAATCTTCATTATAAGGCATCGATTGATCCTCCTGATGTAAGGTCGTACCGGTTCTAAACCGGATGTTTCGCCGTGCGGTCGTTCGGTTCAATTCGACGCTGCGCGTCGAGCCTTCGCCTGCGCGCCCGAACGGCGATAAAGGTAAGAGCCGCCGCCCCTGCGATCGCTAATGCTGTCCAAGGCGGTTTGGTAAGTCGGTCTCTGGTCATTGGCTTTTTAGACTCCAACGGCACCTTCTACGCCAGGAAAATCACTTTTGCTTCACTGTTTCATTCCGCTGGGAACGCCGTTCGGGTAGCGTTCCTTTATCGCGGCTTGGATCTTTTCAATTCGATTTTCTGGATTGGGATGCGTGCTAAAAAATTCCGGCGTATTGCCGCCCTTGACGCTGTTTTCAAGAACCTTCATAACGCCGATCATCGCTCTCGGGTCATAGCCGGTTTCTGCCATAAATCGCACGCCGAGCTTGTCAGCTTCCAATTCATCCCCGCGACTGAATTTCATGTTGACGAGCGCTCCAATCATTTGCGCGACCTGCGCGCTGTTACGGCTCGCCGGGTTTGACGGGTCGTAAGTCGCGATCACGGCAGCGCCGGTGAGGCCCTGGGTGAGCTGCTGCTTGGCTGCCTGTTCGGCGCCGTGCCGCGCCAGGACGTGGCCGATTTCGTGCCCAAGCACGCCCGCAAGCTGGCCTTCGGTTTCAAGGCGTTGGAGAAGCGCCTTCGTAATGAAAACCTGGCCCCCCGGGAGAGCGAAAGCGTTGATTGTCTCTTCGTCGCCGAGCGCGTGAAATTCGAAATGAGATTTGAACGGATTGTCGGCGGGAACGCAGCTTGCGACAATCCGTGAGCCTACTTGATCGACGACAGAATTGTCTCTAGGATCCTGATCTTCGCCGCCGAACTGCTGGGCCATCTCCGGCGCCGCTTGCAGACCCAGGGCGATCTCTTGATCCACGGTCATACCCACCCGTTGGTTCTCCCCGGTAATCGGATTCTTCTCCGTTCGGCTCATATAGCTGACGACCGCGATAGCCGCCATCACGAGGGCGATGATCAGCTTCGCGCCACCCCCTCCACAGCCCGGCCGGGCTTGACCATTCTCGTTGTCCATCATGACAATTGCGATTATGGTCTAAGCTACGCCTTGACAGACGCCGTCGTAGGTATATACTATAGGCGTAGGCTTTGTAATTTAGTTGCGGCTCTGCCGCACGAGGATACGAGGGAAGAGACAATGATAAAACTCGCACGAGTCGTTTGGCCGTTGATCGTCCTGGGCGTTTTCGCCGTTGGCAACGCACAGGATCAGGACTTTGGCAAGAAGTTCAATGCGGCGGTACAGGCATATAACGACAACCGCCTGTCCGATGCTGCGTCCGGCTTCGAAGCATTAGCAGCCGAGAACCCCGGAAATGCCGACGTTAATAGTTGGCTGGGGTTCGTTTATCTGAAGATGGATCGTGCGGCTGACGCCGTGGGGCCCTTGGAGAAAGCGGCCTCCGTGGAATCGCCGAGCGTGGAGGTCCTAAACAACCTTGGCAGCGCTTATCTCGCTACTAACCAGCTCGATAAGGCCGAATCCACGTTCAACCGCGTGGCGGAAATGAAGCCGGATTCTTATGAGGCGCAGAACGCGTTGGGGAACATCCATCAGAAGATGGGGCATGACGACATGGCCATTTCCGCCTATCAAAAGGCGATGGCCCTTCGTTCGGACGATCCGGTAATGCTCAACAACCTTGCTGTCTCGGAATCGAAACTCGGCCGCGATGGGGACGCGGGTGAGCACTTTGCCGCTGCTTCTAGGCTGGACGGCAGCAACGCGATGTATAAGCAGAATGCCGGGATCGCCTATGCGAGGGCCGGACGCTATGCCGACGCGATTCCTTACCTCGAAGGCGCGGAGCAAAACGCGGAAGTGAGCACTGCACTGGCGCGTTCCTACAGCGAGACAGGTCAGGACGAGAAAGCCATGGGCGCGATCCAACGGGCGACGGAAATGGGCGCGAGCAGCGCGAGCCTTTGGTACAACCTGGGCGTGATGCAGGCGAAATCCGGCAAGAACGAAGAGGCGGCGGAGTCTTATCGCAAGGCTCTCAGCATGAATGAGAACGATGCCGCTGCGCTCACCAATCTTGGCTTGGCGCAGTATTACGCCGGCAATTATG
>DASSBY010000109.1:0-4633 GCA_035698285.1 Fimbriimonadales bacterium
GCTTTACCAGGAACCTAAGCGACTCTTGGCATTCAGGCTTTAGGCGCTGGATGTGGGTGATCGAGCGGTGGGCTTTAAAGCAGAAGGTGAAGCCGGGCGGCGACGTGTCGCGCCACTGTTCGACGGCGGCTTCGCCGGGCATTCGGTACCAGGAGCCGTCTATCTCCACGGTTTCGTAGCGACGGGCGTAGAAGGCGAAGAATTCGGACTGCTTCAGGCCCGGCGGATAGAAGCGGCCCTCGCCCTGCCAGGGCTTGTAGGAAAAACCTGAGAGGCCGATATGCGCCACGCCCATCAGCTCGCCACCTTTTCCTTGGCGACTTCGGCCAGCATCGCAGAAATGTCGGAAAGGAATTCGGCGGCATGGGTCCAGCGCGCTTCGCTGTGGCCGGCGCCTTCGTAGAGTTTTAGGCGAACGTTTGTGCGCCCGGCGGTTTTGGCTGCTGCGAAGTTCGCCTCGGCGTGCTTGTAGGAAACGAGGCGGTCGGCAGTTCCGTGCGTGATTAGAATCGGCTTGTCGATAGCCGCGAGCGCACGGCCGACGCTTGCGCGAAAAGGATTGAAGCGTGCAAATGGGGCGGCGACCAAGACGGTGGGAGCGAGGAGGATTTGCGCGGCTCTTCCGCCGATGAATCGCCACCATCCGAGGGTGGCAGATGGGAGCGTATGGTAGGCGCTGTCCAGGATCGCGGCCGCGGCGCAGTCAGGGTTTCTTTCCAAGGCGAAAGCCGCAGCCGCAGCTCCCATGCTCGAGCCGATGAGCACGCGCGGCACACCGGGCGCTTTTGTTTCGGCGAAGCGGCATGCGGCGAGAACGTCGTCAGCCTCCAAGACGCCGAAGCCGACTCGCGTTCCGTCACTCTTACCCGAGGCCCGAGAATCGAACAGGAGCGATGCGCAGCCCATGTCGCGCAGGGCGGCGGCGATCGCGGCGTTCTCGGAGCGGTTCATGACGTAGCCGTGCATCAACACGGCGACCCAGCGGGGATTGGAAACGGGCATCCACCAGCCGCGCAGCTTTATGCCGGACGAATCGAATTCGATGTCTTCGACCGGGGCGCCGAGGGCGGCCGGCGAGAGGAATATCGGTGATCGAGCGGGGCGCAGGGCTGCGAAGGCGACGATGAGCAAGATCGCGACATAGAGGCCCAGGGCAGCGAGGATTCCGATCACTTGCGCAAGTTTGCCACAGGTTCGGCTATGGCGGCGTTCCTAACGGTATGACGCCTGATGAACCGAAAATCAGAACGGACAAGATGCCGCCGGACGGATCGGTCCCGGTACCGGAGCCTCTCGATGACGAATCCGAAGAGACCGAGGAGCGGCCGGGACCCATGTACAACCAGGCGGAGTTTGGGTTTTCGCGCGGAACGCCGGAAGAGCCGGTGGACGTTGGAAGGCAGCTGCCACCCGACACCGAGGCTATTGACAAAAAGGAAGAGGATTCGTAGCATACTAAGGACGCCAAGGGAGGGACCATGACATACCTAGAAGTCGCATCCTCTGTAACCACGAGGATCGGTCTAAACGAAGAGGAAGCCGTTCTGCGCGCCAAGATGGGCGACAGCCGCGCGGCGGAATGGCTCTTCGCACGTTATCGGTCGATGATCGAAAGGCGGGCGAGCATGTACTACATGGCCGGGGCCGATCATGAGGACGTGGTCCAGGAGGGGATGATGGGGCTTTGGAAGGCGATCCGCGACTTTCGTGGGGATCGGCTCACGCGCTTTGGCTCGTTTGCGGAGCTCTGCATCACGCGCCAAATGCTCACCGCGGTCAAGTCGGCAATTCGGCAAAAGCACTCGCCGCTGAACGATTCGGTATCGCTGCATCAGCGATTTGGCAGCGGCGAAGTGGAGGTTAGTTTGATCGACGTTATAGCGAACATTGCAGGCGTCAATCCTGAGGAGTTGCTCTTGGCGAGAGCGAACGGGAAGAAGCTCCCGGATGGGCTGGAAGACATTCTGAGCCCGCATGAACTTGGCGTCGTCAACATGTACGTGCTTGGTCGGCCGTATCGGGACATCGCTTGGGAGCTGGAGTGCTCATGCAAATCGGTGGACAACGCACTGCAAAGGGCGAAAAAGAAGCTTCGGCGAGTTATTAGCGAAGTTTGAGTTTACGGTAGGGGCCTTTCGTAACGTGCGGCAGCCAATCGGCGTTAGAAAGGAATCATGCCTGCTGATTCGAGCGATCGAGCAAAAACGGAAAAAGTCGTCGTCGCCGAAACCAGCCTTCTCGCAGCCGAAGGCGTCGCCGCCGTCTTGCAGGAGTCGGGGCTCCAGGTTTCCGGCGTCGCGGCGGACGTTCGCGGCCTTCGCAAGGCGCTTCGATCCCGGCCGGATGTCGTGGTCGCGGACGCTCGGTATATCAGCGAGCTTGGGCGGACGAATTCTCCTGTTCCAATCGTTCTTTTGGAGGACGCGCCCGCAGGCAAGAACGGGAGGCCAAGCGGAGTCGCTTTGCGGAACGAGGGCGCGAAGAACCTGGTCGGGGCGGTTCGCGCGGCGCTTTCGGGCAAATCGTGGCGTCCGGAGGAGCGCAGCAGCAGCGGCTTGTCGACGAGGGGGACGCCGCTTTCGAGCAGGGAGCGCCAGGTGGCGGAGCTCGTCGCCCAGGGCAATCCGAACCGCAAGATCGCGCAGATGCTCGATCTTAGCGAGCAGAGCGTGAAGAACCTGGTTAGCAGGATTCTGAAGAAGAAGGGTTATGCGAACCGGGTGCAGATTGCGCTCGACCTGTGGTCGCGGCCGGAGACACGCCAGTAGGGTGGTCGCCGCGCGTTTTCGAGCCTAAGAGGGCGTCGGCAGACAGGCTCCTCCCTCATGCATAAACGATTTGACCCAAGAGGTCGCCTTGGACGTGGATATTGCCGGCGAGGATAGAGTGGGAGATTCGGCCGGTGGTGCGAACCACCGCGCCGGGGAGGATTACGGAGTCTTCGATTTCGGCGCATTCGACAACAGCATTTTCGCCGACGCAGACCGATGCTCCTATGTTGCCGCGGACGGAGGATCCAGGGCCGATGAGCGTTCCGTTTTCTATGAGAAACGACGAGCAGGCCAAAAAGGAGTCGAGGGTGCCGGTGTCGAACCAACTCCCGGTGTAGACTCCGGCGAGAACGGTTTGGCCACGGTCGATGAGAAGCTGGATCGCGTCCGTAATTTCGTACTCGCCGCGGGCGCTCGGCTGGAGGTCGGGCAGGACGTCCCAAATGGCGCTGCGGAAGAAGTACACGCCGGCCATCGCGAGATTCGACTCGGGGACGGCGGGCTTTTCGACGAGCTTCACGATCCGGCCGCCAGACACGTTCGCAACGCCGAAGCGCGAGGGGTCTTCGACTTCCATGACCAAATTCAGGTTCGCGCAGTGGGAGGACGCGAATGTCTCGTCGAGAGGAGTCAAAGGCTCGCTGTAGATGGCGTCGCCGAGATACATCGCAAAATCGTCCTTGCCTACGAAGTCTTTGGCGCAGGCCATGGCGTGGGCGAGGCCCTTGGGTTCGGTCTGCACGGCATAGGAGAGGTGGATTCCGAGGTCTTCACCGCCGGCGAGCGCGGCCTTCATGACAGGAGCGTTTTCGCCGACGACCAGGCAAATGTCGCCGACTCCGATTTCCTTTAGGCGGTCGAAAGCGTAATAGAGCGTGGGTTTGTTCGCGATCGGCAGAAGGGGCTTTGGTATGTGCTGCGTGATCGGATAAAGGCGCGTTCCTTTTCCGGCGGCAAGAATTACTGCTTTCATGCGTCAGGTATCTTGGACGCGACGCGATGGATTGCGCAACCTCGAGGGTGCTTGGCAATGGATGGCCGGTCCTTTTAGCTCTCGTCGTCTTCGGCTGCGAGAAGAAGGTAGACCGCCCGTTCCCCAGCCATGTCGCCATGGTGACACAACCGAAGCCCGACCGTGGTTTCGATCTTTACGTAGAAGCAGCAAAAGCTACCGAAGAGGATATCGCCAAACAGGTCACGCGGACCATGTGGACGCCGGGGCAGAAGGACTACGCGATCCAATATTCATCTCGACCTTTGGGGATTTTGAGGCAGGCACAGTCCGGAAGCGTTACATTTGCCTTCAAGGCGCAGCCGCCAGGGACCCTGCGCGAATCCGTGCGCGGATGGCGGTTCCTGGGACGGGTTTTGGAGTGGAAGGTCGAGGACGCGATCGCTGCGGAGGATTATTCGAAGGCGACGGATGCTTTTCTCATGGCAGCGAGAATGGCCCCGGACCTTGCAGGCGGCGACGCCGCGGACGCCGGTCTCGGTTTCGAAATTGCGATGCAAGCAGCCAAGCCGTATTGGCAAGCGCTCGACAAGATGCCCTCCGCCGATCTTTCGCGGGCCAGCAGCCGGCTGCAATCCATCTTGGCCGCCATGCCGGATGCAGAAATTACGCTTCGGCATGAGCGCGAAACGATGGCGATGGCCATCCAGTGGGTGCAGGATAAGTATACGGCGGGCGATTTCGATGCGATCCGCAAGTCGCTCGGAAGCTACGTGGAGCCCACCATCAAATTCATGAGGCGGTTGAAATCCGAGGGAACGTCGAAGCAGGTGGAGTTCTTCGAAGGGCTAGACCACGATGCGGACGATGAACTTGGGGCCATGCTAAAACAAGCCTCGCGGCCGTTCAA
>DASSBY010000110.1:0-9787 GCA_035698285.1 Fimbriimonadales bacterium
CACGGGCGTCATGTCTTTGAGCAGCCCCAAGAATTCCTGTTCTGCGTTTCCTCCCAGATTCGCGTTTTTGGCGAAGACATCTGCAAGCCGGAGCATCGGCGGGAGACTGCTGTCGAAGGCTGTTTCCGTGATCGGGATATAACTGCGATGGGCGCCTTGCATGCACGCAACCGAGACGATCTGGCCCGGAGCGTTCCAAAAGTATGTTACGATCGGCTCTTGCTCCTTCAAATATTCCATAAAGTCACCGGTCGACGATCGTTGCAAGAACCAGATCGCTCTTTTGCCGGGTCGCAGGTCGTACGAATACCCGTATGCATCGGGCGGAGTTCCGCTCCACGTTTGTGCCTTCGGTAGAGCAATGGTGATTTCACCTGAAGGCTCGCCTTTTATCCTTCCGAGCACCCGCAGATGCGCCTCGCAAACTTCAATGGGATCTCGGTTAGCCGGAGAGTCGGACCGATACCGGTAGCCTTCCTCGGAATAGAACGAACCAACGACTTCACCTACAATCACGAGATCGGACGCCTTGAAGGTCGAAGGCACGTACTGCGCGTTTGCCGAGAGGGCGACTATTGCAAAACCTGATGCAAGCGTTATTAGATAAACTGATTTCACATTTTTCTCCTACTGCTTAATGTGTGTCGTCTTGTTCGTCCACAACGTCGCGACATACGTGCCGACCGGTATTCCAAATCCGGCGAGGGCATTGACCGTTGCGGCGTAATAAACGTGAGTGAAATGCAGGACCGACGGTCCCGGGTAGTCGCGAGGGACTTGAGATGGCCAGCCGCTAAAGTAAATCTTATCGTAGGGGATGCCATTCGGGCCGCCGCTGAAATCGCCACTGTAGTTGTAACCCGTTGGAAAGCCAGCCGGGGGCGTTGCGGTGGTCACGGTTTCCCAGTGAGTCCCCGCCGTGCCATTCCAAATGAACGGCGAACTGAGCGGCTGGCCGTCGTCGTAGTGTGTTGGAACGCCGTTCGGAAAGCGCTCCTGCACCCACACCTCGGCGAAAGGGTCCCCGACCCCGCTCCAGAGGCGCATTAGATATTTATCGCCGTAGGCCCATGTTGGTGGGCCGTTTATATCGAGCACACCCTCATACTGGGCGGCCACCCGCGCTTCCAACGGGCGATGACAACTGATGCTGCTGTAGGTCGTATCCGGAGACGAGGATTTCGAATGGAACGCGTCGGCCGTATCGTCTACCGTGTAATCGTGATTGTTTAGCGTGTAGGTAAACCTGAGGTGAACGCTCGCGCCGCTGCGAACACTGCCCGCAGTCGCGTAGACCTCGCAGGAGGTCGAAGTCTCTTCGGGATCCGTCCCAAAGAAAGCCACCGGCCCTGAGAGAAGCCACGTGTACTTGGTTCCGCTGGGCTGAGCCGAAAATCCCGGGCTGATTTGTGCTCTAAGCTTGTTCTCCAATTGGGTCGCTGCATCGGGTCGCCCGGATTCCAAATCGTAGTCAAAATATTCCAAGATGTTCGGCTGCCACTCAGTGCCTCTGTCCGTCCTGCCTTCGCGCTGCTGGCCGCGATCTTCGGCACTAATGTCGATCGGCCCCCCGATGACGTAAGCATCCAAGTCGTTAACGTCCTGGACGTATTGAGTTCCGTCCCAGACGCTGACTATCGAGTGTGCATGTAAAACTCCCGGCATATGGGCAAAAACTGTCGGGCCGGGGTCGGCCGAGGTTGCAGGCTCTGCCTCGCATCCCGAAAACGTCCACTGCCAAGTTGTCGGATGTTGCGGATCGGTGGGATGCACATCGGTGAACACCATCGACGTCTCGTGCTTATGAACCGTTAGGTTGTACGCTAACCCGCCGACGGGGGGGGGACGCGGCGATGTCAGCTACGCCAACCAAAGGCAGCCAGAAGGCCGCCGCTAGAACATATCCTCTCATAAAAGTTCCTCCGTTTCATTTCATTATACGCACGATGAGCACGAAAGTTTCAGTGCCGCGTCGCTAATTCTGGCCGCCGCCGGCCGCTACGGTCCCTTTGAATGCGATCATGGCGGCGCTGAGGACGGCTTTGTCGTCGGCTATCTTCGCTTCGTCTACGCTCACATCCGGGACGACGCCTGAGCCCTCGAGGCGCTTACCGCCCGGGGTGACGTACTCCATGAGCGGGATTTGAAGTGAGAAGCCTTCGGGAAGGCGCATAAAGGCGGAGGCGAGAACCGCGCCGGCCGACTTCGTACCGACGATTTTGCCGCGGTGGTTGTCGGCGATGCCTGCAGCGAAAATCTCGCTGGCGCTGGCCGAGCCGCCGTCTACGAGGACGACAAGCTCACCATCGAACGGCTTCGTGTCTCTCGCGCCGAATACGGGAACCGGGGCGCCGAACTCTTTGGCGACGGAAACGGGATCCGCTGTCGCGTCAGGATGCTTGCCCTTGTATTGGTCTGCATGCTCGCGCGTGATGAATTTACCCAGGGATGCGTCGCTCTTGAGAACCTTCCCAGCAAGGTGGCCGAGGTTCATGACCGAGCCGCCTCCGTTGTCGCGAAGGTCGATGATCATGCGCTTGGCTTTAGAGGCCTTATCGAAAAAGCCGTCGATTTGATGCTGGTCATATCCGGTGGCGAATGTATTTATCTTGAGCAGGACCGTCTTGTCGTCGACCCATTTCATCTCGTCCTTCACCAGGAGACTAAATTCATCGCGGACAATCGGGAAGTTCATTTCCTTGCCGCCCCGCAGGACGGTGATGACGACGGACGTACCTTTGGGTCCGCGGACTTCATCGGGCGAGGTGACGGGCTTTCCGTCGGCCTTCACGATGATGTCGTCGATTTTGATCCCGGCTTTCTTCGCCGGGCCGCCGTCGATCACCTTAACGATCTTGATGCCGTTCGGCACTGGCTGGATGAGGACGCCGATGCCAACACTTTTGCCGGTAACGCGAGTTTCTGCAGAGCGGGGCGTAAGCATTCGCAGATGGCTAAACCCAAACTCGTCGAGGGCCTTGTTCACGGCGGCGGCAAATCCGTCGTCCGTCGTTGCCTGGTCGAAGTCGCTCTTGTACTTGGCGACGAACCTGTCCCACTTGGAAAAGTCGACGCCTCCGACGTAGGCTCGTTCTTCGACGTCTTTCGCAACGGCTGAGAGAATTTTCGCTTTTGATTCGGCGGTGATGGTCTGCGCCGAGGCGCCGATCGCGAGAGCGACTAGCGGGAGAATAGAAAAGTTTCGTGCTTTCATTTTCTTTCGATTGTAATGCTAAGTGGTTGCTAATACGCGGCTATGGCGTCAAAAGTGCCCGCTGGAGGGCTATCCATTTGGCGGCTGCCAAGGCCAGGAGAGCAACGAGGGCGAGAAGAAAGATCGCCGCAGCGACCGTAAAAGCCCGCCTACCCCATTTACGCGCGAACCTATCTCCTCGCTTCACCCAATGCGCGCATATCGGCGGGAGCGCGCCAAGGAGCCACAGACGAGTGCGGCGTATTTGCGGCCTGCGGTGAAGCCAAAGCGCCGTGGCCCAGAGCCCCTTTGCGAGGTTCCGGGCTATGGCGAGCATAAGTTAGGAGGAGGCTTCGGCCTTCTCCGGCTCTCGCTCCTCGAGGAAGAACTTGTAAAAGAACGCTGCGGCAATGGCTCCGACGATTGGTCCAACGAAGTAAACCACGAGTTGGGACAATTGCCCGCTAACGACTGCCGTGCCGAAATAGCGCGCGGGGTTCATGGCGGCTCCGGTGTATGGGCCACCGATCAGGATGCCGAAGGTGACCGTCAAACCGATACAAATGCCGAACATCTGCTTTGCGGCTCGCCCGGCGTCGACGGCGGTATTCAGCACAACCGACATAAGGAGGAACGTAAGGACGGCCTCGATTCCGATCGCCTTGGCCATGCTAAGCGCGAAATCGGTATTAGGATTATCGTTGTAGGAGAGGCTTCCGAGGAAAGGCGAATTTGCCTTGAACATGGAAAACATTCCCCAGATCGCAAGGCCGCCGATTACGGCGCCGATAAGCTGCATCGCCACGTACGTCAGCATGCGGCTCGCGTTGATTTTGCCGATGCTCCAAAGACCAACCGTTACCGCCGGGTTGATATGGCCCCCCGATTTGCCGGCAGCCATATAGACGGCCACCATAAGCGCGAGGCCGTGGGCCAGCGCGATTCCCAAGAGGCCGAACCCGACGATGCCGGTTGCCGGAGCGACCCCAGGAAGCTTCATATATGCGTCCATGCAGATCGCCGAGCCGCCGACGAAAGTTAGAAAAAAAGTGCCGAGCGCTTCTGCCATTCCCGCTTTGAATAAATTGCTTCCCAAGAGTGTCCTCCGTAAAAAATTGATTCGATACCTTGCTATAGGACGCAGAAGGAAGTTAGAATGGATTCGACACCGTACAAAACTCTGCGTTCAATCACGACGTTGTTCGCCATCTTGTAGTCATTGGAGGGAACATTGACTTATCAGCCGAACCGGCTCATCCTCGAGCCGGGGCAACGCCTTGTGGTGGAGAATTTTGCCAAAAAGGCAGGAACGCGCCTTGCCCTGCGGCCTGCCAGGAAAAGATTGTTTATTAAGGAGCCCGACTTGCCATCGCTGCAGGTCGAGCTGAACAAGCCCGCGTTTGCAGCTATGCTGTCCACCGACGATCCAGAGGGGCGACCCCTTCTCGTTTTCGAAACCGACGAGGTTAGCGCTGGAATTCGGGACCTTTATCGCAATGCGGAGATTCCATTCGTCGAAGCCGAAAATACGCTCGGCAGGAGCACCTTGAGGTTCGAGCGGCCCGGATTTACTGCGAAGCTTCAGTTCGACGACCGCGGCGATTCGGCTGCTGTCGAGGCGGTTCTGGGCTGGGCCGAGACGGCTTCGCCTCGCGACAAGGGGCGGCTCATTCGTTCGGACATCGAGAGGGTGTTGACCGAGGCTCTAAGCGCCTTGGCTGATGAGCTGGGGATCGCGACACACCATCACGTTCCCTTCGGCTACGCCGTCGGATACCGTCCGGACCTTCCGCGCGCAATCGCGCGGCATACCATCGAGATGGCTGTGTCGCTGCGCCCGGAGATCAATCAAAGCGCTCCCATCGTGCTTCCCATACGGATCGATTCGGAGAACGGATACCGAAATGGCGACACGCTCGACCGAGACCAGAGCATCGCTGATTTCGTCTGCTCGGTAGGAATGCCAATGGCAGCGGTTCAGCCTGGGGACGCCGGGAAGTTCCGGCTGACGTACAGCCTCGCCGATTCGGACGACGTCCAGATCGGCTGCGAGGACGTCGAGGGATGGCGTGCGGCGATCAAGGAGATCGCGAAACACGCGAAAGAAGTCACCCAGTCAGGAACGGCCGGGAATGGCGAGGCGCCCTTTTCTGGTAATTGAGACGAAATGCTGTTACAATGGTCTAAAAGCCTCAAGGAGGAGGAAATAAAATGTTAGCGCTGCTCGGAACCATGCCATGGATGGCGATGTCCCTCGCGGCGGCGATTGATACTCCTGTCGCCGTCACTGTCACCTATTGTCACTTTACGCCCGCGTTCAGCCCTTCCGCGATTAGGGTCGGGGAGGAATGCTATATTCCCGCGAAGCTGTCTTCTAGGATCGGTTGGAAATGCTCGGTTAAGGGAGACACGGCCACAGTTTTGGTCGACGGCCGAAAAGTCGAAGCGCCGGCCAAGCTTGTTGGGAAAGACGTTTACATCCCCGTGAAGCTCGTAGCCGATTCAATCGGCGCGATCACGGAATGGAGCGGGGACCAAAACTTCCGAGTTTTCGCCAAAGTTTTTTCGATCGCCGCGACGCCGCATGGATTCGATATCAAGAGCACCCTGCGCGTAAAGACCAGCGTATTCGCCGTTAAGAGCCCGGACCGTGTCGTGGCCGACGTGCAAGGCGCTCGGATCGATCCCCAGCATCCGCCGGAAGTGGTCGGCAATGTACGGTATTCCCAATTCAATGATACGACGGTCCGCGTCGTGGTCGAGTTGGATGCGGCGCCGTTTATCGACGCGCCCTCCACCGCCGCTTCTCTCGTGCAGACCGTCAAGTGGAAAGGCGGCAGCGTCATGGCTATGGCGCCCGTCGCGCCGAATACGCAGCCGCAGCCGATTCCCGTAGTGCGGCCGGCAGTGGACAATACGGGCGGGATCGCCGTGGGCAAGCTTGCGCTGATCAAGGACTTGGCGGCTGAGTCTATTCTGACGATCCCGACGAGCGCCGATGTGGGATCTTCGGTAACGACCAAAAAGGATGCCGACGGCGTTTATTGGATCGATTTGCCAAAAGCCACGATCTCGGCGAACTTGGCGGCTGCCCCCGTCAGCGGAGTGACCGTGAAGTCGGCGGAACTTCAGCCCGGCGCCAACGGAGGCGTAAGGCTGCGAATGGAGCTGAGCCGCCCGATGGGCGTGAAAGTATCAACTTTATCGGACCACGTCGAGGTTCACGTTATCCAGCCGAAAAACGCCTTCGGATCCCTCGCTTCCAAGACGATTGTGGTAGATGCGGGGCACGGCGGACAAGACGTCGGCTCTCGTTTCGGCCAGGTTTTTGAGAAGAATCTCACGCTGCCGATCGCCAAAATGGTCGCCGATGAGCTCGCCAGGAATGGCACGACGGTGCTTGTAACCAGGGATGACGATACGTTTATCGGTTTGAACGAGCGTCCGAAAGTCGCGAATCGGAGCAATGCGGCGTTCTTCGTGAGCATCCACATCAATTCCAACTCGGTCGCCAACTCGCAATCTGGAACTTTCACGTACTACCACATGGACGATCCTGATTCCAAGCTGCTGGCCGAATGCATCCAGGCGGAGATCGCTAAAGTGAGCGGCATTCCGAATAGGGGCATCCGCAGCGACCGCAAGGAGGCGCCAACGAAAGGCTTTGCGGTTCTGCGCGGAAGCGAAATGCCGGCCGTGCTCGTCGAAGTCGCATACATTAATAGCGCGACGGACCGAAAACTCCTCCAAACCTGGGAGTTCAAGGACAAAATCGCGAAAGCGATTGTTAAGGGAATCAGGAAATATATTGGTGAGCAAGAAGACTAAGAAGGACACCCCCGGCTCCGGACCGCTCGTCGTTCTGGCTGTGTTGGCGATAATCGTTGCCGGCGGCCTGTTCTATTACGTCAAGTATGGGCCGACGAAGCAGCCGACGTCTCCGAAAGATGGCAGACCGACAATCGGCCGGAAGGTGACAATTCCAAAGGCGACGGCAGGCAACGAGGGGGCGACGTTTTCCAGCGAGACCCGGGATATCCCTGAGGGAACGGACGCCATCGAGGCGTCGGTGAATGGTTTTCTGGAAAGCGTGCCCGCCGTTCAGCCTGAGGCGCGGCTCCAGGCCGTCAAATACGAAGGCGACAACGCCGAATTGGAATTCTCCTCGAATTTCAACCAGACCTACGGCACAGACGATGAATCCATCATTATCAAAGGCATCATGAAGGCGGTTTCGTCGAACAAGCCGAACGTGAAGACGGTCACGTTCCTTGCGGGTGGCAAGCCGATCGAGACTCTGGGATCTATCGATCTGGAAGGTCCTCAGAACGTTCACGACTGGCTAAAGTAGCGGTTCGTCGGCTTAGCCAAGCGTCCCAAGTTTTCGTAACTACCCAACCGCAGAGAATGCCTGCCGCCCAGCCGGCGAGGATTTGCGAAGGGTAGTGGACGCCGATGTAAATTCGCGAAACTCCGGTGATAAGGGCTATGGCGATCCACGGCGCCCCCCACCATTTGAGCCGCATGGTGATGACCATCGCGATGGCCGCCATAGTCGCGGCATGGGCGGACATCGTCCCTGAGCTGTCGAGGAAAACGGTTTTGCCGGCGTAGTCCTGAACCAGGCGGACTCCCTGGAGCTGGACGCAAGGCCTTACGCCGGACAAGGTGTGCTTGAAAACGTCGCATAGAGCGTTCGCAACCGGCCACGCGATCATGGCTTGAATTGCGGCGGAACGTGTCTTCTTCCCGGCGAAAAGATAGATTGCGAGGACGGCGGCGAGCGCGATTTTGAAGGCGAGCAGCTTTACGCCCAGGCTAAAGAAGCGAAAGACGGCATCGAACAGGGGATTCGGCCAAGAGCCGTTGATCCAGCGGAAGAGTTCGACGTCCCAAGGGCCAAGCACGCCGCCGATTATACGAGACGGGGTACAACGATGCCCGGTGGGGCGAATAGCTCAGTTGGCAGAGCGCCTCCCTTACAAGGAGGATGTCGGGGGTTCAAGTCCCTCTTCGCCCACCATACAGCATTTGATAGAAAAGTGCCGGCTCTGTGTGAACCGGCACTTTGCGCATGTCTCCCGAGCTTGCGCTAGGAGTTGATGACCCAGAAGATGTGGTCGATCTTGGACGTCCACGGGTAAACGAACGTGGCTGCGGTGGCTTTCCAGCTAACCTTCGCCTTGATGTTGCCTGTGGCCGAATCTACAAACCTTGCCGCATCGCTGGTGATATTCACCTCGACGACGCCTTCCGTTTGGGAAGCGCCCTGGAGGTCGACCTGCTCATACGTATCCGTGTCGTAATTGAACAGTTCAATCTTCCTTTGGAGGTTGTTCGTCGACACAAAGGATTCGATGCTGAAATGCACCTCGGTAGGCGTGTGCAGGCTCGTGTTGCCCTCGACGATCAGTTGGATCGGATACTCAGAGTTGCTGAATACCGCGCCAGGTCGAACGGTGAGGTAGGAGTTATTGCTGGTCTGAATGTCTCCAAGACCGCCTGACACGACGCTGCCGCGGAACATGGTGAAGGAATCCGGTGTGACGGTTTCTTCGTTGCCCCCAGCAATAAGCTGGAATTGCATTTGGTATCGCTGAATGTCGTTGACTGTGCTTGAAACGTCGATTTTAACCCTTGCATCGCCATTATCTTGGGGCGTAAATTCGAGCGTTTCAGAAGAGCCGGTGGGGTTAACGTCAGCGGTGCCGAGCACGGTGGTTCCGTCAGTTCGATATGCCGTTATCCTTAGGTTGTTGATGGCCTTGGAATGCCGAATATGGGTCGTTCCGCCTTGCGGACCCTGAAAATAGTCGCTGCCAATCGGGTTCACAATCACGCGAACGGTCGTTCCTGGCGAGACGTGGATTTTGAACCAATCGGGGTCAGCTGGGCGTTCTATCGCGACGTTCTCCACGAGTTGACCCTCACTCAAGGTACCAAGGTCGGTGCTGGCGCCATTGTTGTCGTTGTTCTCTAGGTCGTCGCCGTAATACCACTGAACTCCTTGAATGTCGTCGTTCTGCGGACCATCGAAGTTGGTATTCAGGAACGCTTCCATCAGCTTGGTGCCGTTAGTCGGATCGACGTGGGCGAGGCCGAAGCCATGTCCTTCTTCATGCATAACAATGTTGCGGAAAAATCGATAGCTATTGGAACTGTTGTTCCAACTGATATTTCGATTCAACACCATGTCGCCTACGTTTGGAAAGAAGCAGTATGCCAAGACATTGTTATCGTTAAAAGGAATCATCGAAATGCGAAGGTCGCCACGAGTTGTGCCGAGTCCGGGTGAATTGTGGAGCGGGGCGCCGTCATCGCTTACTTCGGTGTAGCTGAGGCCGGAAAGATCTCCCCAGCGGCCGAATGCGGAGCGAAACTGGTTCTTCCAAAGTTCAGTGTCGCCACCAAATAAGGCATTCATTCGCGCAAAAAGGGAGCTGGCGCCGGATCCGAGCCCGCCGTTTGGAACAAAGGTTCCATCCGGGACGAAGCTAAAGGTAAGGTTTACGGGATTGCCAACGCCGCCCGTGCTGCCTCCATGAGTGGAGCTCCAACGCTGCTGCGGCTGAAAATCTTGTTCAAGGCCCATAC
>DASSBY010000111.1:0-3464 GCA_035698285.1 Fimbriimonadales bacterium
GGGATATGTTGCGAGTTGACCGGACCGTACATAAGATCGGCGAAGTCCAGCACATGCGATCTTAAACCCTCGTTCGTCGTTTCGTTTCGCCTCCGCTTTCCGGCCCAAAACACGTGCATCGATGAGGGATCGTGAATAGCGAACATGAAGGGATAGTTATCGCTGTCGAAATCCACCGGCTGACCGAAGTCGTCGAGGCGCTTGGCGGCAACGTCGGTCCAGACCGGATTGATAAGGCTGAGCCTTTCGGGCACATCCGCATAGTTAAGGTCTTTGTCCACACCCGCGACGGCGAAAAATGAGCCGTCAGAAAGCGGCACGACCGTAGCGTACCACCGGCCGTGGTTCATATCGTCCACGGCTTGCCAGCTCAAGGTGTCGTGCTTGAACAGACTCGTATCCTTTATGCCTGGAGGCGCGTCATCGACCTTGCTTCCGCCGACGAAGATAACGTCGCCATCACCCGTTCCCGTCTGGCCGCAGCAGAAATGCTCCACATCTACAAGGCGCATTTCCGGGTCCGGCAAAATAGTTTCTTGACCCGCCTGATCGATGAAATGAACCGTATGGCTCGGATTGGTGTCCCATACGTAGGCTTGGGTGCACCGATGCTCCTCTCCGTCCACCACCGTGTGCCCGATCATGACGATGCGGCCCCACTGGTTGCCGGACGCGGGCGGCATCATCGCCATATCAATAGCTTCGATAGCTGAAGGCCACTTTAGAGAAGCTGCGCTTAGCGACGGTCCCCAGGTGTTGCCAGCCTGTGCGAGCGCTCCGGATGCCAGTGATGAAATTGCAAAAAGCGAAACCGCCTTGGCAACTTGTTTAATTCTCATGTGAATCTCCTCGGGAACTCTTCCCATTAGCATGGTATACCAATTCAGTCAAGATTCGGCAAAGAATTCTTTGCGATTTGCGCCTAATAGCTGCGCGCCGTCGACTCGGTCCGGATTCAAGCTACTTCGATAGCGGTCTTGACGGAATTCGCGATGAAGCACATCTCGTGCGACATGTGATGCAGCTTGTCCATGAGCGCCTGATCCGGCGCGGCGCCTTCGAACTTTATCCGCGGCGAGAGCACGACGCGCGTTACCGCCATGCGTCCGTCGGCGCCTTTTTCGACGGTACCTACGGCGTGATCTTCGTAGGAGTCGACCACGAGATGCTCCTTTGTGCAAAGAGCGAGGAACGTCAGCATGTGGCACGATGAGATCGCCGCGACAAATGCCTCCTCCGGATCTACGAGGTCGGGATTCCCTCGATAGCCTGGCGCAGCCGAGGCGGAAACTGTGGATCCTTGGAATCGCCATTCATGATCGCGGCTGTAACTTTGATAAGTGAAATCGCGTCCTCCGCGATCCCATACGACGTCGACGACATGCTCAGACATGGCCTAAGTATGCAAGAACCTGCTGATCGCCGCTCCCTGCTGCTCGCCGTCGAGCAGGAAGGCGTCATGGCCGAAGGGAAGATCGATCTCGACATGCTCCGAGCGGCACCTGGCGGCCAACGCCATTCGATGAAGCTCCTCCGAGTTCGAAGGAGGGAACAGCGTGTCGCTGGAGAAAGACAGAAACAAGAAGTCGCTCGACGCCCCTTCGAGCGAGCACAAATCGAAGAAATTTGCGGCGCGCGTCAGATGCAAAAAGCTGTTCGCGTCGAACCGGTCTACGAATCGATCTCCCTGATAGTTCAAATAGCTCTCGACGGCAAACTGCGAGGAGAAGGAAAAGGAGACCGATTCGCCCTGCGGTCTCCGGCCGAATTTGCTTTCCAACGCTGCCCCGTCCAGGTACGCGATATGCCCGATCATCCGCGCGACGGCGAGCCCGTCCGCTGGAGGATCGTCCGCAGAATAATCGCCACCGCGCCACTTGGGGTCGCGCATAACCGCTTGCCTGGCAGCCTCGTTGAGCGCAAGCTGGCGCGCGTTTTGCCTCGGGCCGGATGCCGAGATGATGACTTTCTCCACCGTCAGCGGACGGTCCACAGCCCACTGCAACGCATGGAATCCTCCGGTGCTGCAGCCAACCACCGCTCTTACCCTATCGATACCAAGATGGACGAGCAGGCGCCGCTGTGCCTCGACTTGGTCGGCAATCGTAAGAATGGGGAATCGCGAGCCGTGAGGTCTTCCATCCTCGGCCAGCGAAGCAGGTCCCGTGGAGCCGTTGCATCCTCCCAGAAGGTTGTTCCCGATGACGCACCACTTTCGCGTGTCGATTCCAAGCCCCGGCCCAACGAGCCGGTCCCCCCAAGCAGCGACGTTCGAGGTGCCCGTCAGTGCATGGCAAATAAGAATGATGTTGTCGGGCTTCGGCTCCCCGAAGATTTGGTAGGCGATTTGGGCGTTGGGAACGACGCCGCCCGACGCAACATGAATATCTCCGACGTTCGCCGTTTCCGGCATGCCGAGTTTGCTTAGGCGAGCGTTCTCATCGAAGAGAGCCTCGTCTGCGTCAGGCGTCATCGGTCTTAAAAGGCGATAGGTGGCGTCGATCTCATCGGCGCCACCTCTGAAGCTCGCCTACTTGATTTCGACTTTACCGCCGGCTTCTTCGATGGCCGCCTTGATCTTGTCCGCCTCGTCGCGAGCGACGCCCTGCTTGATCGGCCCGGGGGCTGCGTCTACGACGTCCTTGGCTTCCTTGAGGCCGAGGCCGGTGATCTCGCGAACGGCCTTGATGACCTGCAGCTTGGCATCGCCGACTTCGCTGAGGACGACGTCGAAGCTCGTCTTTTCCTCGACGGCGGCTTCAGCCGCTGCGGGGGCAGCCATCGCCATTCCCATCATGGGAGCGGCCGCGGTGACGTCGAACTTCTCTTCGAGAGCCTTCTTGAGTTCGCTCAGGTCGAGCGCGCTCATGCCGGCGATCTTTTCGACAACTTCTTCAATTACGTTTGCCATTTATTCTTGTCCTTCCTTTGGTTCTTCTGCTGGTGTGGTTTCGGTCTCTTGGGTTTCTTCTGCTGGCGCTTCGGACGTTTGCGACTGCTCCGAAACGTCGACGACGTCTGGTGTCTCGGGCGCGGGCGCTACTGGCGCTGCTGGCTCTGCCTCGGCAGCCGAACCCGCCGGAGCTTTTTCGGCGATTGCGCCAATGGCTCGAATCGGAGCGGCCAGGATTTCGTTGATCGTGCCGACGACGTTGGCGATCGGAGCCTGGACGAGGCCGACGATCATCGAAAGCAGCTCCTGCTTAGAAGGCAGCTTGCTGAAATCTTCGAAATCAGCCGCCGAAAGCAGTTTCCCGTCGAAGTAAGCGCCCTTGATCGCGAACCCCTTGTGGTCCTTAGCGAACTTTACGAGCACTTTCGCGCATGCCGGCTCTTCGCCGAAGATGAAGGCCGTGGCCGTAGGGCCGTTGTGAAACTCGTCGGGCAGGGAAGAGACCCCGTCGCCGAACGCCACGCGAAAGAGCGTGTTTTTGACGACGTGGTACTCGCCCCCGGCGTCCCTA
>DASSBY010000112.1:0-10645 GCA_035698285.1 Fimbriimonadales bacterium
GTCTTTCGGAACGCCCACAGCGCGCACGGCCCCCTCGACCGAGAGATAGCCGAGCGATGTCGCGCCTATATATTCTCTAATTTCCTCCAGGCTCCACTTCGCAGCGGCGAGCTCGTTCCGCTTCGCCATATCGATGCCGTAAAAACAAGGGTGCTTTATTGGGGGCGCAGTAATTCGAACGTGCACTTCGGTCGCGCCGTTTTCAAATAGAAGTTTAACGAGCTGCTTCGTCGTCGTTGCCCGAACGATCGAATCGTCGACGACAACAACGCGCCGGCCGCGAATTTGCTCCTCTAACGGCGTCAGCTTCATGCGCACACCCATTTCCCGCATTTTCTGGTCGGGCTGAATAAATGTTCGGTGAATATATCGGCTTTTTATTAGCCCCTCGGCAAACGGAACGCCGCTTATACGGCTATATCCGATGGCGCCGGGATAGCCCGTGTCGGGAACGGGAATAACGACATCCGCATCGGCCGGATGCTCCTTGGCCAGCTCTTCGCCCATCCGTTCGCGCGCCTTGTAAAGCCTCTTATCGTAAATAACGCTGTCTGGCCTGGCGAAGTAGATAAACTCGAACATGCACATTGCCGGCCGGCCCGCAGGAACTCCTTGGATAACTCTCGGTCCGCTCTCGTCCACGATAGCGATTTCCCCGGGTCGCAATTCTCGTTCGAATTCCGCTTGGACCGGATTGAAGGCGCAGGTCTCACTCGCCACGACATATCCCCCGCCCTCGAGCTTGCCGATTACGAGCGGCCGAACCCCGTTCGGATCACGAAAAGCAGCGATGTGCTTCGGCGTCAGCACTGCGACACTGTAAGCGCCTTTTAGCCTTTTCATCACGTTTGAAACCGACTTCGCCAAATCGCCGGTATGTTCGCGCGCAAGCAGCTTCGCGATAACTTCGCTGTCGTTTGTGGTCGCAAAGATTTCGCCCTGGCCCTCCATTTCTTCGCGGAGTTCGCGCGCGTTGATCAGATTGCCGTTGTGGGCGACGGCGATGTCTCCGGTGATCGTCGTGCAGGTGACAGGCTGGGCATTGCGCTTCACGCTTGCCCCCGTCGTCGAATAGCGCGTATGCCCAATCGCCATATGGCCAGGCAGGGTTTTGAGTATCTCTTCGCTGAACACCTGGCTGACAAGACCCATGTCGCGGTGCATCCGGACGCGCCGACCGTCCGAAACGGCGATTCCGCAGGATTCTTGGCCCCGATGCTGGAGCGCAAATAGGCCGAAGAAAGTGAGACGTGCGGCTTCCTGACCCGGGGTGTATGCGCCGAAAACGCCGCATTCTTCCTTCAATCGGTCCGCATCCGCAAAAGCGTCGGCCACGCAAATATTATACCGTGCACAGGTTGAAGCCTTTTTATGCCTTGACACGTATATAACCAGAAAGGTATATTCAATCGTGCAATCAACTTTCGAAGTAATCGGCGAGCCCAATCGCCGCGCGATCCTCGGTCTCCTGGCCGGATCCGATCGATCCGTCCGCGAGATCGAACGCCTGCTCCATATTCCGCAGCCCTCGGTCTCCAAGCACCTGAGAGTGCTGCGCGATGCCGGGTTCGTGGAGTCGAAAGTAGATGCACAGCGGCGCGTATACAGCCTGAGGCCCGAGCCGCTTCGCGAAGTAGACACTTGGCTCGCACAATTTCGCGAGATGTGGTCCGCGCATATCGATGCCCTGGAGCGCCACCTCGACCGAACCCATAACCGTGAAGGAGACATCCAATGACCAACCCGAATTACAGCCCCGGCGCCGCAGACGCCGCCCGAATCGAAAGTCGCGAAGGCGATAGCTGGACGCTCGTCCTCGTTAAAAGCCTCAACCATTCCCCGCAGCAAGTTTGGGACGCTATCACCGACCCAGAGCAGCTGCGCGAATGGGCGCCGTTCGATGCAGACGCGAGCCTGGCCGCCGAGGGATCGACCGTAAGACTAACCACCGTGGGGGCGCCGGGTCCTCATGTCGTCGAGACCACCATAAAACGCGCGGAACCGCCGCGGCTCTTGGAGTTCAATTGGGGCGGCGGGGACACGCGCTGGGAACTCGAACCCTCGGGCGACGGAACTCAATTGACGCTTTGGGCCCAAATCGACAAGCGCTACATCGCGATGGGGGCCGCCGGATGGCATATTTGTCTAGACGTTTTGCACCGCTTCCTCGACGGGAGCCCGGTCGGACGCATCGCCGGCCCGGAAACGATGAAATTCGAAGGTTGGCAGCGCCTTAATAAGCAGTATGGCGAGCAATTCGGCGTGGAAGCGCCAAGCTGGTAAAAAGGACAAAAGATGAAACAAGACAAATTTTCAGAAGAAGAAAAAGCCGCAATGAAGGCGCGCATCGAGGAAATGAAAAAGGAGGGCAAGCGCACGAAGGCGGATGGCGAAGCGGACGTGTTGGCGGCCATAGCCGCCATGCAGCAGCCCTCCCGCGGCATCGGCGAAAAGCTGCACAAAATAATAAAAGCCACCGCGCCAACCTTGTCGCCGAGAACCTGGTACGGCATGCCCGCGTATTCGAACTCCAACGGGAAAGTTGTTCTCTTCTTTCGAGGAGCGGACAAGTTCAAGGAGCGCTACCTTACGCTGGGCTTCAACGATACGTCTCAGCTCGACGACGGCAACATGTGGCCGATCGCCTACGCCATCGTTAAGCTGACGGCGGCGGAGGAGAAGAAAGTTGCAGACATTGTAAAGAAAGCCGTCCCCTAAGGTCCGGGCGCATTAACCTTTGGCGTAGAGTTTATTCACGGCAGCCGCAGGCAGCGCAACTCCCCAGATCTCGAAGCCGCGAATTTCACCGTCGAGCCGACGCTTCTTATCCCACGCATCGATCGGCATAATATAAACACCACCGCTGTCCCGGGACAAATTCGACTTGCCCGAACCGATAAGCGAACCGTTTTTATAAACGCGCACTTCGCTGCCGTCGTAAGCAGCCGTCAGCATTTGCCAGGTGCCGATATCCATGGCGGTTTCGGTCGTAACGTCCTGGTTGGACGCCCAGAATTGCACGTGCCCGTCCATCTCCACCAAATATCTTCCACGCCCCGACCTGCCGTCGGTCGGTGTTCCGAATCCGGCGATTAGCGTTAAATCGGCTGGGCGCTTGTCGACTCTCAACCAAAAATTGATTGTCCATGGCTTGCCTGGTTCGTCTGGCAGCGCCGCCGAGAAAGTCGCCTCCTTCGAAGGCTCCAAGGGCGGCGCGGTAAATATTGGACTCGCCGATTCCATCGCAACATCCGCGTCGATTCGGTTCCCCGCCATGTCCTTGGCCAAGACGTGCATCGTTGCACCATCCGCGTTAGGTTCGAACGTCAGCGATACGCCTCGTCCGCTATCGTCGACGCTTGCGCTCCGCATGACCGCTCCTTTCATGGAATAATTGCGTGTATCGACGGCAAACGCCGGGTCGATTTTTTCGGAGAACCGAATTTCCGCAATTCCCAAACCGCGGTACACGGTCGCGCCAACGACCTTGGGGGCGACCCTGTCTGTCACGGTGATGCGCTTTTTGTTCGAGCCACGGACCCTGCCGCTTGCATCGACGACCGCCGCGGTAACTGTTGCGTCCTTACCCAAATAAAAGTCATGGTTATATTCCGGGCTTTCTGGCGACGGCGCGGAATCGTCGAGCGTATACCGAATCTCTCCTTTCCGGTAGTACAGCGGCGGCGTTATCGTAACGTTTACTCCACCGGTCGGCAGCGGATCGGAGGCGCTAATCTCAGGCGAACCGCTTTGCAAGTGATCATGAAGATCGTCCATCAGACCAGTTGCCGGCGAAGCGATCGACTGGGCGTCGTTTGCGGCCGAAATGGCAAATATTTTAATATTCGGGCTCTTCGGCAATTTCAAAGTTGTCGCGCCGTGAGTGTCGAAGCCAAACTTAAACAAATACGTGTAAACGTAGTAATTGTTGCTTCCATCCGCCAAGTGGCCGTGCGACGCATACCATGCGACTTCAGCATTTTTTATGTAACCCGGCGCAAGGCCGGCGAAGGGCAGCTTCCAATCGAACGCCTCCTCAGGCTGCTTTCCATCCCAAAGGCGCGTATCCCACTGGCCCACATACCCCGTCCACGACGGGATTCTCACATTCGCCTGCGCTTTGCCAAAAGTTAACGTGGCGTTTTCGTCCTGCGTAGAAGCGGCGAGCAGATAAATGCGGCTATACCCCTTCGGAAGCGCAATCGTTTGGCCGTTCATTCGCATCGCGTTATTCGCGCCGGCCGAACTCGGACCCAAATTGAATTTCACGCCTCCGAGCGCCAATGATTTTGGCAACATATCGCCAGAATACGATACTCCGGAATTGTCAAACGCTCCGCCGCCCTTCTCGCTGGGCATGCTCACCACGTCCAGGTCGAACGGAATTTGCAGTTGCACGGACTTCGCTTTCGGCGCACCGGCCCTCTTTAAATGAACTCGCAGCGAAACAAGCCCATAGCCCTTGATATCGAACCGAACCTTTCCGCCCGCCAACTTCGCATTGCCAATCTTATGCTCTTGTCCATCGACAATCTCCGCCGCGTCAATTGGTTCCGCCATCTTTAATTCGACCTTCTGCGCGGGACTGCCGGTTAATTCGCGCAAGCGAACGATCGCGCCATTTCCATCCTCGGCCTGTTTGATGGCGCTTACTTCGACGCGGCCGCTATTTACGGAGGCGAGAGACAACACGCGGCCTAACGTCCCGGGGTGCGAAGGAACGGCAAATACCCGCATGGGCTGGGCCAAGCGGGCAGCTGCCCAGGCGACCTTACCCGCTGCGCGACTGCCCTCGTGCGGCTGAATACCGTACACGATGGAGTGCTTGCCGAAATCCTGATATCCTTGGTCTTGGTAACCGCCGTGGGTGCCGGGTGTGTAGATTAGCGTCAACCGCAAAGTGTCGTCCGAAGGCTTATCCGATCCGTATTTGAAAGGACTCAGAATACCGACACCATGTTTCCCGTCCGCGCTTGTAAGATCCATCCATCCGTGAACCGGAACTTCGTATTTCTTCGGATCGTTATTTCCGCGCTCGATGGCGCCGACCTGCATGCCGTAAGTCGCCTTCGGGTTCGCCGCCGCAAGGTGAAATGCCGCCTTTAGAGCGGTCTCCCGCGTGGCCCAGTCGATATTATTAACGACGCGCACAAAATCCGCCCCTGTGTCCAGGCTAATGTCTTGGACGAAAAGCGAGCCGTCCGTTTTGCGCTGTACCTGTATTGTCGAACGCACCGGGCTATTGTGGATCAAGTTAATAATGGGCTTGCCGCCGACATGCGCCCGCGGCGGAAGCTTCTGGTCCTTCCAATCCATATTCCAGGCTGGCCAGTCCTGCGGATTTTCGTATTGCAAATCTAACTGTATCGGGGAGCTGAGCGTTTCGCGCTTCGCCCGTTTGTCATAAATCGATGAAATGTCTCCGGCATCATTCACCGTCACGCGGAGCTTGTCGTTTTCGATTGACCTTTCCGTTGCTTTAACATTTGCACCCGTCGGCGGAACAAAGCCCGGACGCAAATCGTAAGCTGCGAAGCCGTTTGCCGGAACAGTGGCGAGGAAAAGTATCGATCCGCCCCTTTTGTCTCGAACGACGGCACCCGTAGGTACCGGCTTGCCGTCCGGACCATAAACTGTAAAGCCATTTTCGAAGCGCTTATCGACTTTCGCCTCGACGATTTCGGTGCGCGCAATCGATAATGGGTTTACGACCAAAAGCGCGGAGCCCTTCACTCGCGTGTCCATTTCTGAAGAGACCGCGCCGACGGCGTCCGTCGCAACGGCTGCGAAAGTGTTCATCGCGATAATTTCGTCGTTTTGCGCATATTCGTATGCTTTCGGCAAACAGGTCCCCGGGAGCATGTCATGCATTTGCGAGCCCAGCACGAGGTCCCACGCGCGGTTTAGCCGATTTTTCGGATATTCCGCTCCGGCCCACAGCGACGCCGCGACGCTGCTTCGCTCGGCGAGGTCTGCGAGCAATTCGTTCATCCGGTTCCACCGCTTCATTTCCGAATGCGAGGAAAGCGAGCCGGCAGAATGCTGCGTCAGCAACAGCTCTCCGCGATAGCGCGGCAATTTTGAAATTTGCGCCGCAGTCAGGCTTTTGAACATCGCGTCGGCGGCGCCTTGAATTATTTTCAACGGCCCGTTGCCGAGGACGCTTTTTTCCGCGTTCGCGACCGATGGTTCTTTCGGAGCGCCGCCTACGTCGCCGGTCCCGTAGTAGCGATAGTCGATCGGGATCGGGTCGGCCTGGACGCGCGCGAGCCATTTCGGATCTTCGCTAAGGTCCCCGTCCACCGAGCTCCCGTAGCTCGTCGGATTGAGAGCTGCCAAAATCCCGCTCCCGTCCGGCCCGATCCAGACGCCAACGTTGAACGGAATTCCCACCGCCGAGCCCCAGGATAGTTTCTGCGTGGAAAAACCTTTCAGGCCGGCATGCGACAAAAGCGTCGGCAGCGAATAGGGAAATCCGAAACTGTCCGGCCGCATAAACTCCGAACTCGTTACGCCGAATTCCTTCTTGTAAAACTCGTTGCCGTAAAGAATGTTGCGGATGACCGACTCGCCGGAAATGATATTGACTTCGGTCTCATCCACGCTCGCCGGCGCGGGAAACCATCGGCCGGCCTTCACGTACCCGACGACTTTTTTGTATTCTGCCGGAAAATATTCCTTCATCATTTCGAACCGCCGCGACCCGCCGAAATTGAATTTATAATTCGGATATTTGGCGAACAATTTGAAATTGTCCTCCATCGTATTCCAAAGAAATTCGCGGATTACCTGCGGATAGGCCCAGCGCCATTGCGTGTCGAGATGGGCATAGGGCACGACGTAGAGCGTGGGCTTCTCCTGAGCCAAGATCCCACAGCAAGCTGCCGCAGCGGCGAAAATGACGAATAGCTTAACGCGTGCCATGAGCCTAAGCTTACACCGTGCCTTCGCAATCCCGCCGAATGTGGTATCTCCTCTCCGTGCTGATCCGGATCAAGAAGGCTCGCAATGAAGACAGCCGGCATTCGCTGACGTGCATCCGTGCCGACGGTACGACCGTTGGCCAGAAAACCACAGACTTCTTTATCCAGCACGACCTCACGCATTACGCCGTCGAAACTGCGCTCGGTCTTCGCCACGCTTTTTGGGGCCTAATCGCCTCCGGATGGACGTTCTCCGACTTCGAATCGCGCACCGAGGGCTCCGCCAAATCCCGCGCGCTACACACTGAGGCGCATATCGCGGAAGCTCTCGTGGGAACCTACGACCTCGAACTCACGGCGGGCCGAATCGCCGATTCCGTACGCATTGGCCGCGTCGCCGAAGTTTGCCGCGCCCACTCCGTCGAGGCGATCGACATCGCCGGATTCTTGCCCGACATCCGCTCCCGCCGCGCCGAACTGCACGTCCGGTGGGCAAAACTAAACCCCGCCGACGCTATGGAGCTGGTTTTCGACAACGGCAAGCAACTCTGCGTTACGGACTGACTGGAGCCTCCGTCCGCTAGAATCGGACAGTGCCTCTGAACGAAGCTCAAATATCGCAGCTCCCCCATCTCGAGTGGATGCCGAGCCGAATTCCGGCGTTCGACGCCTTAGCGGTATTCGTCCCGGATCGAGGTCCCGAAAAGCAGAGGTTGTGGGATCTTATCCAGCCATTTCACCGCAGCCGGTGGTTTCCTCAAGAAGGCGGCCACCTGGTCCGCGTGCCTTACCAAGGGGAGCAATACGATCCGGCGACGTTCACATTGGAGAAGGGCACCTGGGACCACGAGCATTGCGACCTCTGCAACGCGCATATCGACGCCATGACTCGGCTATGGGTCACGCGCAAAGACCCCTACATCCAGCTTTGCGCGGATTGCTACAACCGAGTAGTAAGAAAGCCTTGGTGGCGATTCTGGAGCCGATAAAGCGCCCGAATCAGCACGGCACAATTACTAGGCGAAAAAGCTCTCAAATTGTAATCTGGTAGTTTTACGGGCTGCGAAATTCGATGCTTTTTGCGTATATAGGTCGAAATGAAAAACAATAAGCAACATGGAGTTGAAAATGGTAGGTCTCCTTACCAAAGGATCTACCGACATTTATTAGACAGCCTCCGCAAGCACGGCCCGCTAAGAACGAGGGATATCTATCCGCTCGTCCAGGAGCTCTTCCCTAACGTAAGCGACCATGCAAGCTGGGAACATTGGGTCCGTGCCGCCCAAGAACAAGCTACACGACGCGGCTACCTTCATCGCAAAGAAGACGGTCATTGGATCGCGACGAGCGATGAATTTTAGGCAGAGCTAGCGCCTGGCAACCAAGTCATATCTTTGCGGATCGCGACCTGCCGCGTTCAAAATTTCACAATGAGACTCTCGGCTGCGCGCCGTTCCGCGCGTCAGACCTGGACCATACGGAGATTGTAGGCTTCCCGGATCCAATCGGCTAGTTCGTGGTCGATCTGAGCGTCGCCGGCCAGATCCACCTCATTGTGAAAGCGCCGTTTCGACACCTGTTCCGACTTGACGATCCGGTCGCCCGAGAGCATCCGAGACAGAACAATATTGATTCGGATGCCCTCGCGCCGGGGGTGGGCGCCTAAGAAGGCGCCTCCACCGGCGACGAAATGCGCGCACGTCTGCTTCGGCTCCGTAACGACATCCCTAAGGTTGCCAAGGAACGATGCAAGCTCGCTATAGGCCTTGCGACTCGCCTCCGACTTTTCGAAACACGCGGGGATCGGGCTCATTTTCGTAAGTATACTGTTGCCCGTGCCGGGCCAGCTCTGTCGCGTTCACCCGGGCGTGCCGCTCCGCCAACGGATAAAATCTGCACGTGAGTGGAGCGAAAGGCAGCGAGACTGCGGTGCAGTTGATCGCACAGGCACTGGAACGACATCCCAATGTCCCCTTTGTAACGACCGACGACGGCGCTATGGTCGCCGCCGCCGAAGGCGGCTTTGACGTCTCGATCACGGAAGAGGAAGGCGAGCAGATGGTGTCAGGCGGCTTGTGGCATGAACACTTCCACGACGCCAGCGCGGCGGCCGACTGGTTTCTCTGGCTACTTACGCCCGCCACCCGTATTGTGGAAAAAAGGCGGAGGGGCTCTGCCGTCAGCGCGAGCCTGGAGCGTCTGGAAGCGGGAACCTGGGTGTTCTGCGACAGCACATCTTTGCTCTTCCAGATTCCCTTCTTGCCTACGCAGGAAGTGATCCTACAAAACCGGCATATTCTTCGCGACCCGCCGAAACCCGCTTCGTAGAGAAGTGTCCCCGGCCAGGATGCCCGCGCGAGCCAATGCTCTTTACGCAGCCACCTGGCCGGCGATACCGTCATTTTGCTCCCATGCCGGCGAGAAGCTCGTCGAGTTGATCGAGCGACTCAGGCAGCGCGACCGTCGAACCATCGGCTTCGAGCGCTTCCTTCGAGGGATACAGATTGCTCACCGTCAGCAGCGTCTTGCCCCCCGATTCCGAGAAGGTCACCGTCGTGACGGTCTGCCCGGCGTCGCCTTCGTCGTTGGTCCAAACGAGGCGCGAAGGCGGAGTAACTTCGAGGTATGTGCCGAAGAACTCCATCGTCGAGCCCTCGTGGAGGAACGCCAAACGGTATTGCCCGCCCACGCGAACATTCATTTCGCAGGAAGCCAGGTTCAGCCCATACGATTTGGGCACCCACCACTGCCTGAACAGCTCGGGCTTGGTCCACGCCTCCCAAACGAGGCGCGCCGGCGCGTCCACGGTGTGCGTGACGACGAGTTCGAGATCGGATTTCCGCTCTACCTTGGTCTCATTCTGTTGATTAACTTCCATTTGATTTCTCCTTCTGTTTGAGTTCCTCGACAACCCGGTCCATCCCTTCGAAGCGCTCGGCCCAAATTCGGCGATAGCTCTCGATCCAAGCCGCCTCTTCTTCCAGCCGGCGCCCGCCCAGCCGGCAGGTCCGCACGCGCCCGACCTTCTCGGTGCGAACAAGCCCCGCCCGCTCGAGCACGCTGACATGCTTCTTCATGCCGGTAAGGCTCATGTGAAACCTCTTCGCAAGAGCGGTGATCGAAGCGTCCGCCCGCCCAAGCTGCTCCAAAACCCCTCGCCGCGTAGCATCCGCAATCGCGCCGAACGTGGTATCGAAACCTTGGACATGCTGAACCATATGGTTTAGTATATCACACCGCTCGACTGGCGTGCGAAGATTTAGAGAAAATTCGTATTGTAGGACACAATTGTGCTGTTGGGCGCGGCCCAGTCAGCTTGCGAAAATTGGTGGCTGGTAGCATGCGCTGACAGTTTCATCGTCAGCCCGAATCGACGGGCTTCTAGGCGAAAGCAAACTTGCTAGCTGCTGGCATTCTACAATGTTGGGTGCAACGGTTGCAGGTGTCGCCCCCAAGCTCGGTCACGTTGAAAGGCGGCCATCGCTACCCTACAGGACTCCTCCATGGCAACAGTCGATAAGCAAATCCGCACCGTAGGCGCCAACATCTCGGACAATATAGCGAGCCAGAGCCACGATCGCGCTCTGTTAGCGCAGAACATCTTGTCCCAACTTAGGAATCTCGTTGAGGCTGTCGCGGTTCGCTTGTACAAGGATGACGGGAGCGTAGAATTTTCTTACGATCTGGTCAATCCAGCGATGGACTGGATCGGCTCGGGCAAG
>DASSBY010000113.1:0-4990 GCA_035698285.1 Fimbriimonadales bacterium
CACGCCGCTCGCCGTCGGCGAGGAAGCGAAGCGGATGCTTGGCAGGACGCCAGCGAGCATAACCGCGATCCGGCCCCTAAAGGACGGCGTCATCGCGGACTACGACCAGACCGAGAAGATGCTGCGGCACTTTATAGGCAAGGGCGCGCGGCGGCGACTCGCATGGAAGCGCGTCGTGGTTGGGATCCCGAGCGGGATCACCGAGGTCGAGCGACGCGCGGTTATGGAAGCGAGCCGCAGGGCTGGGGCAAACGAAGCGTATGCTATCGAGGAGCCCATGGCGGCGGCCATCGGCGCGGGCCTGCCGGTGACGGACGCGACGGGATCGATGATAGTGGACATCGGCGGAGGAACTACCGAGGTTGCGATCATCTCGCTGGCCGGGGTTGTGAACTCGCGCTCGATTCGTGTCGCGGGGGACGAAATCGACGAGGCGATCGCCAACTATGTGCGCCGGGCCTACAACCTTTACATAGGGGATCGTTCCGCCGAGAGGGTCAAGCTCGAAATCGGGTCGGCTTATCCGCTGGAGCATGAGATGACCGCGGAGGTGCGGGGTCGTGATATGGTTTCGGGACTGCCGCGCGCGGCTCTGCTGAGCAGCGCCGATCTTCGCTACGCGATCCAAGAGCAGCTGGACGACATCGTCGAAGCTGTTAAGCTAACTTTGGAGACTGCTCCCCCGGAACTTTCCGCGGACATTATTCATACTGGCATTTACCTGGCGGGTGGCGGCGCGCTGCTTCGAGGGCTGGATCGGCTCATACAGGACGAGACGGGGATACCGGTCATCGTCGCTCAAGATCCGCTGAGCTGCGTCGCCCTCGGGACGGGACGCGTAATGGAAGAAATTCGCGCAAACCCGCAGCTTAGGAAAGTGCTGGTGAAAGCATCGCGAGATTAAGGTCGAGGTCGCCTCTTTTGGCGCCAATATTGTTTTGCATTTTAGGCATTTTGCTGGGCGTTTACCAATACCGGGCTAAGGGTATGTCGGCTCTTTCCGTCGAAGGCGGGGAGTCAGCGGCCGGCGCGACATCTCGGGTTGATTTCGTCAGCTACGTTGTTCAACGGGTGATTTACTGGCCCGCGCGAGGACTAAACGGCGTGGCGGACGCCGTTGGAAGGCAGGCGGCGGGTTTTTGGCAGGCGTCCGCGCTCGAAGCGAAAGTTCGCGGGTTGGAAGAAAGGCTTGCGGAGGCGGAAAAGTCAAAAGTTTTGGCTGAGGATTTGCAGCGGCAAGTAGACGAATTGCGAAAACTGCAGTCCTTGCCGACCTTTGCCGGAAGAAGTAAAGTGTCGGCGAATATCGCGGGATATTTTCCGACGCAGCAGCGAATCATGCTCGATGTTGGGCAAAGCAGCGGGGTTTCGCCATCCGACCCCGTCGTCGCGCCCGAAGGTCTATTGGGACAGGTTGTGGAAGTGTCGCCCAAGACATGCTTCGTCAATCTATTGAACAGCGCGGATTTTAGCATCGGCGCGCGAGTTTTGCGCGCGGCTGGGCAGGAAGTCGGGATCGCGGAAGGGCAAATGTCGGATCAGCTGCTCCTCAGCATTTACGATGAAGGCGCGCAGGTCGCGTCAGGTGATTTGATAACGACATCCGGGCTTTCGACGATTTATCCTTCGGGTATTCCCATCGGCAGAGTAACAAAAACTTGGGAGAATAAGAATCTTGGAATACAGCAGGCGCTCGTTTTGCCGAACGTTCGTATCGCAGACCTGCGCGTCGCCGTGGTTTTGACTAAATGAAAACCGCCGTAGTTACGGCAATATGGTTAATTGTTGCCGGGGCATGCCAATTGGCGCTCGCACCGAGACTCGCGATCGGCTGGGCAGCGCCAGATTTTATTTTGGCTATCGCGATCGCGCTATCCGTAAACCGCACATCGGACGCGGCATCGGCAACCGGCTTTTTCGCCGGGCTGGTAAGCGGAGCTTTATTGAACAGTCATATGGCGGCAATGGTTATCAGCCGCACGGTCGCTTGCTGGTCGGCTGCCAGGATTTCGACGGCCTCCGTCGCAGGCACTTATTTAACGGTCGTTATCGCGGCGATTTGCGCGACCTTGGCGGCGGCCGTTTTGTATTTGTTCGTTGGGGTTCCCAAGGATATTCTGCGGTGGCTTCTGGCGACTTTCGGCGCTTGCATTTACAATACCGTCATAGCGCTAATTCTCTTCGCAATTTTTCACCGATTGTCTCCGCGCCGGATTTAGCCTTATTGCTCGCGGTTTGCCAGAGACCAAGCCATCGCGATGTCCGCGACTAGCAGCGAGTATCCGCCGTCGCTGCGCGCGCCCTGTTGGCGCAAAATATAAGCCGGATGCAGCGTTGCGACGGCTTTTGGGCCCAAAACGGAATTGAAAGGTTTGCCGCGCTCTTTCGTAATCTGGAAGCCTTTGCGAATAAGCGCATTCGCACTCGGCGAGCCGATGCACAAAATGACGCGCGGCTGGATCAAGGCGATTTGCGCCTCGAGCCATTGCCGGCATGCGCCGCTTTCCTGCTCCGTCGGTGCGCGGTTGAAAGGTTTTCCGCCTCGCCAATCGCAAGCGCGGCACTTTACGACGTTGCAAATGTAGACGTCCTCGCGGTCGAGCCCGTTGTCGAGGAGAGCGCGGTCGAGGACTTGCCCGGCCCGACCGACGAAAGGGCGTCCGGTCGCATCCTCTTGGTCGCCCGGTCCTTCGCCGACGAGGGCGAGCGGGCTCGCGGAATTGCCTTCTCCGAAGACAACGTTGCGCCTTCGTTCGGAGAGGGGGCACGCGGTACACGCTGCGGCCTTCAAAGCGATCTCGCGCAGCGCGTCGAACTGCGTGGACATCACGCTTGCTCGGCCTCGATCACCGCGCGCAGCCGGGCATAGCTTTCGGGAAGGCTTTGCGGTAAAACGCGGACGCCCCCGGTGACGGGCATGAAGTTGGTGTCGCCCGCCCAGCGGGGCACGACGTGCCAGTGCAAATGGTCGGCAATGCCGGCGCCGGCAGCCTTCCCGAGGTTTGCTCCGATGTTGAAGCCCTCGGGGCCGTATGCCTTCGTAAGCCAGCGCACGCCGTCGCGGATGAGCTGCTGGATCTCGAGCATTTCGTCGTCGGCGAGCTCGGCCATTTCGTTCGTATGCTTGTAGGGGGCGACCATCAGGTGTCCGTTCGTATAGGGGAACGCGTTGAGGATGACGAACGCCGTTTTGCCGCGGTAAAGGATGAGGTTCTTGGCGTCGTCCTCTTCGGCCGGAAGGTCCACGAAGATGCAGCCCTCGCCCTTCTCGCCGGGCATTTCGATATATTCGAGTCGCCAAGGCGCCCAAAGGCGTTCGCTCATAGGATAAGTTTAGCGCAGGCTTTGGGCGGGGATGGCTTGCGGACTCACTTAGGCAGGGAGGGGGCCCTGATCGGGCCATACTCTTAGGCTATGAACACCCAACTCCTACGCAAGCTGACGGAGGCACACGGCGTCGCCGGGCAGGAAGATGCAATCCGTGAAATCGTACGCTCCGAGCTCGGCAAAATCTGCGACATTTCGGTCGATTCTATGGGCAACATGCATTGCGTGAAGCGCGCCGCGAAGCAGGCGAAGGGCGGCGCTAAGAAGCTGATGATCGCCGCGCATATGGACGAGATCGGCTTTATCGTCAAATTTATCGACGGCGATGGATTCTTGCGAATTCAGCCACTGGGCGGATGGGACCCGCGCCAAATGTCGAGCCAGCGCGTTTTTGTCCACACGGCGAAGGGCGCGCTTAATGGCGTATTGATGCCAAGCACCAAGCCGAAGCACATGCTCACGCCCGAAGAAGCGAACAAGCCGCCGCACATCGACCACTTTTTCGTCGATGTGGGCCTTTCCGGAGAATATGCGAAAAAGCAGGTGCGCATCGGCGACATGGTGACGATGAACCGCACGCTTCAGCAGATGGGCGAGCTTTATACATGCAAGAGCATGGATGACCGTGCAGCGGTTTTTGTAATGATCGAGGCTCTTAAAGCGGCGAAATCGCACAGCGTTGATGTGTACGCGATTGCCACGGTGCAAGAGGAAATCGGCCTTCGCGGGGCCGCGGCAAGCGGATCGGCGATCGCGCCCGATATCATGGTCGCCATCGACATAACGCTGGCCAACGATATTCCGGGAATTCCCGAGCAAGATCACGTCACAAAATTGGGAAAGGGAACGGCGATAAAGGTAATGGACAGCTCACTCGTTTGCCATCCCAAACTGGTCGAGCATTTTCGCAAGCTTGCCGAGAAAAATAAGATTACCCACCAAATGGAAGTGTTGCCGGCCGGTGGGACGGACGCCGGAGCGGTGCAGCGTTTGCACGGCGGCATTCCGTCGTTTACGCTCTCGATACCGACTCGGTATGTTCACACCGTGAATGAGACGGTGCACGGGGCGGACGTAGAGGCTTCGATCAATCTTTTGGCCAGATACATCGAAGACGCGCACAACGGCGACTACTCTTACAAGTAGTGTTTCAGCGCGTAATCTGCATCGTAATGGATGGGTGCGGAGCCGGGGCAGCGCCAGACGCCGAGCTTTTCGGCGACGTGGGCCCCAACGAGGGGCATACGCTGGCAAACCTTTGGACGTCGGCGGGAGGGATCGAGGCTCCGACGCTCGCGCGGCTGGGCCTGTTTGCGGCGGCAGGCATTCCCGGCGCCGAACCGCAGGCGGCTTATGGCCGGATGCGTGAGATAAGCATGGGAAAAGACACCGTAACGGGGCATTGGGAAATGATGGGTATCCGTTTGGAGAAGCCGTTTCCGACGTATCCCAAAGGCTTTCCGATACCCTTGATCAAGGAATTCGAGTCGAAAATCGGGCTCCAAACCATCGGAAACGAAGCGGCGAGCGGCACGGAAATTATCCAGAGGCTCGGCCCGATGCACCTTGAGACCGGATGCCCGATCGTCTACACGAGCGCGGACAGTGTTTTCCAAGTGGCATGCCACGAGGATATTATTCCGGTCGAAAGGCTTTACGAAAT
>DASSBY010000114.1:0-5334 GCA_035698285.1 Fimbriimonadales bacterium
TCGAACGACCGTCTCGCGAACGGGCCATTTCGTCGAGCCTGGCACGAACAAGCTTAGAGCGAGAATTTCCTGGCTTGACCGCGGGGCGATCAATCTCAACTGGTCGAGTCAGATAGACTGGATTCTCTGGGATATTTCACCGTAGACTGCCCTACTAACAGAATAAACGGTCGAGCGAGCAGCACGTCTGGAGCAAAAGGCCCAAAGAACGGACGCGATAGCAGGAGCCGTCATAATCATGCAAATCGAAAACTATGATCCTTCACCCATCTCAGTTCGATTTCGGTAGGCCGTTCGATTATATCGCGGACCTGTTCGAGGCCACGCAAAATGGCACCGGCGGCGGCGGAAGCATCGGAGCCGATCCAGATGGCCGGGGAATACTGGTGGGGCCCCGCACACCTTCCTCGGGCAACGCTTCTGCGGTCGTTCAGCGCGAATACCTTGTGACCCCGGCTGCCGGAAAACGCATTCTCATCGCGAGCCGCGTATTTCTGAGCGGCGCGAGCGGTCTAGATTTCCTACACGGAGCATGGTCTCCCGACACAACCCATTCAGTGGGGAGCCCGATGAGATGGCAGTCATCAAAAAGGCATCGGGTGGACTTAGCATGGTCGGCCGGACTGTAAGCGACGCATCAGGCAGCGAAAGGTCACTCGGCTTTAGCTTCGTTAATGAGACTTTTATCGATATCTGCGTCATCCTCCACGAAACTAGCGCCGTCGAATTCCTCGTAGCACGGAACGACAACACCGCAAATGGAACGTGGTTTTCCCCCGTTAAAAACGAGCAACTTTTCCAACGAGCCGATGAGGCCGTCCTTTGCTGTGCAAACGGCCTCGAGCGGTTTTGGCGTCATCAGGTCGATGTATGTCCACGAAGAGGAGTTTTGAAATGTTCGATAGACGCCTTTACATCATTTCCCCGCCGGGCATTTTGCATCCGTCTCAGGTGCCATTCGGCGTTCCTTTCGACTATGCAAGCGGCTTCTATGAAGAAACTTACAATCCGACGCAGGGCACGGGTTTCATCGCTGCCGATGGCCTTGGTAGGGGCATCGGCTTTTGGCCCCCGGGGCAACCTGGAGACTCGGTTGTCGCGCAACAGTTATTTTCGATTGAGCCAACTGCAAACCTGCGGTCGTTATTTGCAGCCAGATTCCTGCTAGATCATCCGGCCGATACAGACGCGTTGATTGGAATGTGGGGGACTGAAAGCGATCCGTTCGGCAGCGGCAATTCGTTGAATATCGCAGATGGTTTGCTGTTCTACAACGTGGCTGCGACTTTTTTTGGTGAACTGTACGCCATATGCATTTCTCAAGGATCTGCCTCCGACCCCATTTTTCTGTTTGAGACTAGCGAGGCCACATACTACGACGTAGCGCTGATTCTTCATCCGGATTCGGTCGCTGAGTTCCTAACGCTTACACCAGACGCGCAGTGGGTCTCAACGTTGGAGATCGAACATGTTCCGACCGTTGCGATGAGGCCGTCATTTGCTGCCAGGCGCTCGGCTGCACTTGGGGGCTTGGTCATCCGTTCTTCGCACACCCAGGAGCAGATTATCCCATGAGAAATTTATCGGTGGCCGCTTTGATTTCCGCGCTGTCCTTGGCAGGCATCGCGGTTGCGGACGTCATTTTCTACGGCGGAGATGCCGATGGGACGGGAGGGGTAGCCAGCGAGCGAAACACTGGTGTCGACGACGCCCGTACCTATGACGATTTCGATGTGGCAAAACCTACGGTCATTCAAGGGGTCTGGGGAAACTTCCTGTTGGACAACTGGGTTCCTAAAGTGGCCTATTATGAAATCCGCAGCAATGTTTCGCAACATAACGGCGGCACGCTTGTCGCGAACGGCCAAATAAATGTCAACGTAATCGAAACCGGCCGAACGGTGTTCAATTTTCCTGAGCGCCAAGTCCGGGGGCAGACGCCGCCAATTTTCCTCCAGTCAGGACGATATTGGTTGACAATTGCGCCCGTCGGATTTGGTTTTGGCAGGTCCTTCGTTAGCGAGTCCAGCGGCACCGACGAGGGGCCCGCGGGCGATCCAAATCCGCCGATAACAGGTGGGCCAATCGGAGATGGAAACGGATTCATCGACAGTAAAACGTTAGGATTCAACTTCGAGACAATAGATAATGCGATCGGCGAGGATACAGATGTTTCGCTCGGGGTCGGAGTCCTAACAAGCGTTGCCAGGACCTATTCTCTCGCAGACACCTTCTCCGTCACGCGGGGCCAACCCCAAAATGGCGGATTGTACGAACTTTGGGGACCGGACGACAAGAGGCTTGTCGTCCAGCAGCGCCGACCCGTCAACGCCGCGGGCGCAAGTGTGCAGGTCGTTTCTGAAACTGCTACGCCGGTCCCGCCGAACCCGAACGGAAACTCGCTAACGCTCACATTCGAAACGCGCTGTACGGCGTTCCCGACGTCCAACATCTTGGAGCGCATCGAGGTTTACGATTTCCAGGCGCAGGCATGGACCGTGGTCTCCGAGCAAAACCCGTCGGCGTCCGACATTCGAACCGTCGTCACGCGCATCGGCCATTTCGTAGAGCCCGTGACGAACAAGCTTCGAGCGAGAATTTCATGGTTCGACCGCGGGGCAATCAATCTCAACTGGTCGGGCCAGATCGATTGGATTCTCTGGGATATTTCTCCCTAATTGTTTTTATGTTTAAAAACATTTTTTTCGGCATCCTCGGCGGTGTCGAGGATCCATTGGCGAATTGCCCCAAGCGTGGCGCCGCCGCGGAGGCTTAGCCGGGATTCGACGAATAGCTTGCCATCCTGGGTGAAGTAGCGCAAATAGGTCGGCTCGGGATCCCAGAGATAAGTTTCCTTTGGCGGCTTGAATCCCTGCGGAACATCTCGGATCAGGATTTTGAGATCGGTCCCGGTTACGAGGCAGAGGTCCATGCTGACTTCGCCGACTTTCACGGGGGCTGGCCAAATTCTACCGGTGCCGTTAAAGCCTCGGTTGTCCTCAATGCCAAAGGCACCCGGCAAAAGATGCAAATCGGCGTCGTCTATCGTTCGGACGAGGCGTTCAGGATCGTAGATTGCCGGCACGCCCTGTGCATTCATTACAGGAACCGACGCGGCAGGCCCGAAGCAGTCTTCGAACCACTTGATCCACTGGGGAACTTCTCCAAGTCTTTGCAGAATGGCGTCGGTGGTCGTCGACGGGTTGTTCGAATACAATTGGAATCGCACCGTGCCGTCGATCAACAAGCGCGCTTCTCCTGGTGGCCGCAGATTTGAGGCGAATTCCGCCACCGAGATAACCCTCTGCGGCTTCAACCGCAGCGCGACGACGTAGGCAGGGTCGTAAGGTACATCCACTATGTGCGACAACATCACCATGAACTGCTTGCCGCCAAGCGAGCCTTCGAAGCTCGTACCCACGGATTCGTAGGTAATCTTCGAGCCAAGCTCCTCGGCAGCTTTTCGAAGTTGGCCGTACAGCGTTGTTTGAGCAAACGCCGCCGAACAAGACAGCAGCGCGAAAGTCGCAAGAAATCCTCTCATGTGATTTGGACGTTTGCGGCGAACACTTGGCAACGAGCGGCTCATTTCCTAAATCTCCGCGATTTCTTGTGCGAGTTTTCCCGGACCCAGGGCGGAGTGGGATAAGCGCAGTTTCTCGAACGCCAGCTGCGAAATATCTAAGATCGCCGCTGCGTCGTTGTTGGCGGGCCGGGCTAGGCTTTCATTAGCGAACGTCCCTGGCGCTGGTTCGGCATTTCTACTCGTGTAGGCGACCGGTGATCTCGGGGGCGATCTGGGTAAGGTGTGGCAATGAGACGTGTGATTTCATTTTGAGCCTCGCGATTCATGCGTTAAATTGCTGTCAGGCACAGTTTCACGACAAGAAAGTGACGCCCGCGTACTTCTCTTGCCCATGACCATCATGAATTAGTAGATATCGTACGGAACTAAGGGGAGTCAATGTTTACCGCAAAGAATATCGCCGCCTCAATGCTCATCCTTTTGGCCGCGCTCTGGCCGGCTCAGAGTCAGGTAACCAAGGAGGGGTACGTCCTCGGAAGCAATCAGCCCGGCTGGGGAGGCAGGAATTTCCAGGGCGTGTTTTTGCCCACCCAACTCGATACGTACGCCGGGCAAAACTTCGGCTTAACGCGGCCTTGGGATACGTCCGCCGTCGGCCCGGTATTAAAGGTGCGGCGTCGGTTGAGCGACCTCCAGCAGGATTCGGTTAGTCGCGCCTCAAAGGATCCATCCCAGCCGGTGCTTGTCAAATTCGAAGTCGTAGAAGCATGGGTGGACACGTTGCACGCATCGAGCAATATCGAAGTTCCGGTCCGAGCGATTCTCTATTGGGCGTCGAGCCGGCCTGGCAAATATGAGCGCTTTGGCGAAGTGCACCTGGTGCAGAGTAAATCTGGGAAGAATATGAGATATTCGCATTCTGGCGCTTCGCTCGATAAAGTAGTCGTAGAAACCCGGGACTTTTTCGCCACAAGTAATGGCAAGGACGGCGTTTACGGAACGAATGGATGGACGATTTCCAGGGAGAAATCCATAAGCAAGGAAACGCGAGCGGTCGGCGACTACAACGATGCCGTTGCCGTTTACGACATTTCACAGAAGTCGTTCGAGAGCGGACGAAGCCGGTAGGCCGGACCGAGGGCGGAGCGAGACTAGGGCGCTTTCTCGAATGCCCGCTGCGAAATGTCGAAGATCGCCGCCGCGTCGTTGAAATCGCCGACGATGCGCGTTTCCTTTTCGATCAGCGCGCCGTCGTCTTCGACCTTCCAATCGTCCTGCACGATCGAAGTTCCGAGCCGGTGGCTGGAGGCAGGCCGCACAATGTACTCCCGCTTCTCGACGACGACTTTGCCGAGCTGCGCGCCGTGCATGAGGGTCGCTTTCGCTGCCGGCAGGTAGCGCAGGCGGACGGAGCCGATCGGCGTTTCGTCGCCGGGGCGCCCGTAGGCCCAGTACAGAAGAGCCCGCAAGCGAAAGGGCGAGTTATCGGAGGTCTTTGTCGGCGGACCCATATACTCTTCGCGGTGGAAGGCACCCCACGCGTCGTAGATCTCGAATCGTATCAGCGCTGGGCCGCCGGCAGGAGGGCCATCTTGCTCAGCGACAAGTTTGGCGCGCAGCGCGCCGACGGGTCCAATGAGCGCCGTGTCGAATGGGTACGTGATGCCAGAGCTGTCATGCCCCTGCAGTTCTCGCGGCAGCCATATCCTGCCGCGCCACTGCAGAGGCGACTCTTTGCCCGCGTGTCCTCGGGTTCCTGGCATCACCGAGCCTTGGACGAGTTTCGGCTCTTGCGACTGCCACAAAAG
>DASSBY010000115.1:0-5422 GCA_035698285.1 Fimbriimonadales bacterium
TTCCGGTTCGCCGCTAAAGGGAGGGCATCTTTCATTCGAAACCTCCGGCATAAGCGATCCCAGCGGCGGCATTAAGAATGATGTCATCGGCGCGACGTTTGGAACGCTCAATTTTAATTACCGGAGAATGAATATCGATTCCGGTTTCACCCGGCTTTTCGACCTTATGGAGGCCGAGAGAAAATTTTACGGAAACCAGGCCGGATTTGACCGCACGGATTGGTCTCTCGATGGAAAATTTGCGAAGACGGATTTCTCCTTCAGCGGAATGGGAATAGGGGCCGACAAAGGTCACGTCTCGAGGACCAAGGCTTCGCTCAAAGGTCAGGGATTCGAATTCAACGCGGGAATGCGCAGCATCGATTCGTCGTTTGATCGCATAGGCGATATCAACGATCCGGAGCATGATTTTCTGTCCGATCTCGTGGGCTACAAGCAGAACGATTATTCGCTGAAGCTAAGCGCAATTCGGAACCTCAACGTCGATGCAATGTTTTACGATGCGAACAACGGCGAAGATGATATGCATCGCTTCAAGCGCGCCGCAACGATCTCCTACGCGCCCGATAAACTTACGCAGTTCGCCTACCAATTCAATAACTACAAATTGGACGGCGCCGCAGGCTCGGTCTATGCCGACGACTTTTCCAGCTTCCGTGGGAGTCGGGATTTTGGCAAACTTGGCAAGCTTTCGCTCACCCATGAAAGCGAATCGTTTGCCGGTTCGAATAAGGATAAGCCCGACCGTACGACGGACTACGCAAAATATGAAAACAACCTTACGAAGGCGCTAAGCTTTTCCACCGAGCAGGCGAGAACGGAATTTGCGGACGGCGGGTACGAAAATATACAAAGCTACAAGCTGGGCTGGCAGATCACGAAAAAACTTGGCGTGAACGTCGAGCAAATGATGGTCGACCGAGACAAATTAAAGAACGACCAAACCGCTACAAACGTCGGATTCAGCTACGATTTCGGCAACAACCTGAAGCTCGGCTACACTTGGCAGCACAATTTGGATACCGCGATAGGGGGCAAGCACACGACGCATTGGGAACTTAGCTCCGGCAGCTTTGGCGGGTTCAACATGGGCGGCGGTTTCACGGAAAACGGTTCCGAAGGACAGCGAAATTCTCGCGTCGGCAACTTTACGCTTTCAAATCCGAAGCCGTTCAAATTCGGATTTCTTAAGGATGTGAAAATCTCGCTCGGCTATGACGGCGAGACACAGGTCGGCATTTGGCAGCGAGAACGGCGCGTTGCCGATTTTTCGGCGCTCGTCGGCGCGTCTTCGGTCGAGTTGGGATATACGCACGTTTTGCTGCCTGGCCAACAAATAGGAGCAGACCGGTTTGCGAAATTTAATCTCGATCCGTCGGGCAAGAAGGCCCTCCAGGTCGGCATCGGATATAAGGTTCGCACTATGCCCGATGGCGGCAATCTCGTCATGCAGGATTTCGACCTGGCCTACAAAATTGGCGACAGGTTCGTACTTTCGCATAAGACGGACAACTTTCCCGAACAGGCGCAAAACGGATCACCTCTGGGTACGCAGTCTCAGTCAACGCGCTCGCGAACTTGGGCGCTCGATTACCTTCCGAACAAAGACGTCGCTTACAAATTCGCTTTCCAAGAACTCGAAGATCTCAATCAGCACACGATGTCTCGAAAGGCCGATCTTACGACCTCGTTCTTCAACAAATCCGGCAGCCCGATCAAGCTCACCTATGGAATCGAGCAAAACGACAATCCGGCATTCGGGCGACGAACGCGCGCCGAATATCAGGTCTCTTTCGAGCAAAAGCCGGGTCCCAACCAAACATTTAGCCTGACGTGCGGAACCGTCGACTGGGCCGATGGAATCGCGGACGGACAGCTATGGCATCGGGTCCTTATGAATCTCGATTATCAGCTGCGGTTCTAAACAAGCGCCATCGGCATGATGACGCAAAGATAATCGACGTATGCTTCGCTCGGACGCAAAACGGCGGCGCGATCATTCTCCGTCATTTCAAGCTGGATTCCTTCCGTGGAGGTTGCTTCCAGAGCATCGAGCAGGAAGGCCCCGTTGAAAGCTATCTCAGTATCCTCGCCGTCTTTGCGCACGAGCTGCAGTTCTTCCTTGACTTCACCGATGCCTTCGCTGCGAGCGCTGAGGGTTAGCTTGTCGCCATCGGATTTCAAAATCACGCGGCCCGAGTTGTCCCTGGCCAGAACGGCGCACCGCTTGAGACAGTCTCGAAATCCGATTCGGTCCATCAGCCATTTGCGCGTGCATTCGCTTGGGATGACGCGCTCGTACGGAGGAAATTGGCCGTTTATCATCTGCGCCACAATGCGAATGCCGTCGGTCTGCAGCATCATGCGTCTGTCGCCAAAAGACATTTGCAATTCGCTGTCAGGCCCAACCGGCAGCTTCTTAATGACATTCAGGACGCGCGCAGGGACGATAGCGCTGACCGCGGTGCCGATTCCCGGAGATGAAGTCCTTAAATGTGCGAGCCGATGCGTATCCGTTGCGACGGCGCGAATCGTGTCCCCATCGTAATCGAATAAAATTCCCGACAAGACTTGGCGAGCTTGGTTATCCGATGAGACCGCGAAAGCAACTGAGTCGATAAGAGCGTCGATCTCCTTCGACTTGATCGTGATCGTCGCTCCCTCAGTGATCTCCGGTACAGGGGGATAATCCTGTGGGTCGGCTCCAACGATCCGATAGTCGCTGCTGCCGATGGTGAGATTCACGTTTGGACTCCCATTTGGCTGCTCGACGTGAATGTCTCCGTCCGGCATCGATCCGAGAATGTCGAGAAGCAACTTCGCGTCGAGCGCTGCGCTGCCCGCAGCGGAAACCATCGTTGGAATCGTGCGCTCCACCCACATCTCGCCGTCACAACCTGTTATTTTCAGGTTGTTGTCGCCGGCTTCGATGAGCAGCATCTTGTACAGATTGACGGTGGTCGCTCGCCCTGTCGAAGGCGAGGCGGCCAAAGATGCGGCGTCGTAAAACTCTTTGCGGTTGCTGTCGAAGATCATCTCGAGATCGGCTTAACCTTATTTGTAAATGGGAAGAGGCAACTGGCCGCTGAATGGCAGGTCCAACTGCGAAACGTACTTCGTATCCGCGAAATGCGATTCTGTAGCTATCCGCGCGAAGACGCGCTGCCGTTCTTCGTCGGTCATGGCATCTGCGGCGAAGGCATTGGTAAGCGCCTCGCGAGCGCGGCGGGCTTCCCCAACCAGCGTCCCAAGCTCCGGATCGGAAAACATCGCTTCCTTGAACTCCAGCGTAAGCTCGAGCGGAAGCTCGTCGTCCAAAAACAAATCCATCAATTTAATACAATCTTGCGTTGTCATAGCGCTTTCTCCACCGTCGACCCAAGCTTGTCTCTAAGCGCCTTCCTACCGCGGTAGAGCCGCGATTTGAGCGCAGGGACGGAGATGCCGAGCACATCCGCCGCGTCGCGCGCCGAGACTTCTTCCAAGTCGCACAATATCAGGGGTTCGCGATAGTCCGCCGGCAGGTCTTCAAGCGCCTGGCGCACCGCTACCCTCAAGGCTGTCCGATCTTCTCCTGGACCGTACGAAGCGTCCATGGGCAGCTCGAGCAAAGTATGCTGCCTCAGCTTGTCGATGCACAGGTTGCGGGCGATCCGGAACAGCCACGTCCGGAAGGCTCCGTCGGCTCTCAGGTCGGCCGATCGCCGGATAACGCGCAGGAAGGTTTCCGCAGTGGCATCCTCTGCGTCGGAGCGATTGTTCAGCATTCGGTACGTGTATCGAAAGATACGCTCTCCGTACATTTCGTAGAGAGCCCCGATTGCGGACGCATCACCGCCGGCCAGGGCTTGCAACAGTCTCCTTTCCGCGGATGAATCTTCTTCCAACAGGTGTTATCCTCTCTTATGGACGGTGATTCGATGCGTTCCGCCGCCCTGTTTTTATATTACACCCGTGGAGTTTGTGGGAAGGGTGGGGATAACTTAGCGGCCGAACGGGCCGATCGCCGTCGTCGTCAGCTTGTCCTCCTGCAAGAACTCCGCGGCGAGTTGGCGAACGGCTTCCGGCGTAACGGCTTCGATCTCCGCTAGCGTTTCCTCGATCGGGATTTCGCGGCCGTGAACCATCTCGTTGCGGGCGATTCGGTGCATTCGGGCCGACATGCTTTCGAGGCTGAGAACCATGTTGCCCGCCATCATGCGCTTCGCTCGCTCCATTTCGTCGGCAGGAATCAGCTCCTTGCGGATCTTGGCGACCTCGTCGGCCACGACCTTTCGAAGCTCGGCGAACTTCGTGGGGCTGGCGCCTCCGTAGATCGTAAACGATCCGGCGAGCTTGTACAGCGCGGTGTAGGTGCCGATCGCGTAGACGAGGCCCCGCTTCTCACGAACTTCCTGAAACAACCTGCTGCTCATGCTCCCGCCGAGGACGGCGTCGAGAACGCTAACCGCGAACCGCCGCTTGTCGTCGATCGGAACGCTGTCACCGCCGATGCAAAAGTGAACCTGCTCGACCTCTTTGGGAATAAGATTCTCGCCGGGACGCGAAGTCGGCGCGTGGAATTCCGGAAGCGGGTTGCCTTCGGAGAGCGAACCGAGGCTCCGCTCGACGGCATCGCGCAGCTTTTCCGGCTCGAGATTGCCTGCCGCGGCGACGACCGTTGCGCCTCCTCCGTATCTGCGGCCCATGTAGTCGCGAAGCTTGTCATGGGTGAAAGAGCCCACCGACTCGTGCGAGCCGATGACCGGCCGGCCGAGGGGATGGTCGCCCCAGCGCTCGCGGGCGTGCAAGTCGTGAATGTGATCCTCCGGGCTGTCTTCGTACTTGCGAATCTCCTCCTGAACCACGCTTTTCTCCAGCTCCAGCTCGGCGGGCTCTATAGAAGAGTTTTGGTACATGTCGCCAAGCACGTCGACGGCATTCTCAAGGTCGTCCGCCAGGACCCGCGCGTAGTAGCAGGTCATCTCGCGGTCGGTGAATGCGTTGAGGTGCCCGCCGCGGCCCTCGATGGACTGCGCGATCTCTTCTGCGGAGCGCGTCGGGGTCCCTTTGAAGAGCATGTGCTCGATGAGATGGCTAATCCCGCCTTCGCCGTCGGCCTCCATCCGGCTGCCGTTTTGGCACCAGACGCCAATCGCGACGGACTGCACATGCGTCAGCTTTTCGCAGACGACGCGCACGTGGTTGGGGAGGACGAACTTCTGGACGGACATAGGGAGTTAGTTTAGAGGATTTTGTGAACTTGATGGCCGCATGCGGCCGCGATAACTGTCCGCGGCCTCCGATTCCACCCTTTGTCGTGATTCATCTCGGGGAAAGCCGGGCGAAGGCGTTGCATCCTCCTGACCGGACGCAGAGGTTCCCGGCAGGCAAAGGAAGCCGATTCGGTCATCGGAGGACTCCAGCGAGCGACTCACCCCGA